>NZ_JBHTLD010000223.1:0-7720 GCF_042678745.1 Pontibacter rugosus
TGCGTCTCGACAAGCGCTTTATACTTAGTAGTATGTTTTTTTATACTTGTGGCAAAGATAACTGCTACTTATTCAGCATCAGAAACAAAGGCAGACCATACATTGGTTGTTGCTCGGCTGATGTAATTTGATAGCATTTACTAAAATATAGGCCTATAAGTTGCGCAGAATAAAGAGTGGCTGTTACTTGAGCCCCTTTTAGTGCTTCTGTTTCATGGAGGCTAAAGGACCGATCTTGATTTTATTTTGCCTCAGTTTGTTTTCCCAATGCTCAAACTCCTTCTTTTCCATTGACTTTGTAACTTGATCCGCCAGGACTGTGTTTGAAAACAAGTTGGCAGCTATAATAGAATCATCTACAATATCATTCCGCCAAGTACCTGTTTTACCTACCACAGCTATAGTGTTGTGGTGCATCGTGTTGGCATAAGTAGACTTTGTCTGATAATAATCCTTCGCCCAGACACCGCTTGTCCAGAAGGTATACAGAGAATCATTTGAATGCCGTGCTGCCACTACCATCCGGTTATTGTATACCTTAATGTTGTTACCACCAGCTATACCAATACAATACCCGCCTAAACCTACCAGTTGGTTCCGGTATATTTCCAGGTGAGCAGTGGCTTGTGTCGAGTCAGTTCCCGGAGAATCAGACAGAATTCCACCGCCGGTATAATTGCTCTCGCTAGACGGTAGCGGGAAAGCGCCCTGTATATAATTATTGTGAATACGAATTGGAGAGTCGGGGAGGCCTCTGGTGTTATAGATGTTAATATTGTCTTCTACAACTGATTCATCGGGTTCGTTAATAACCTGATTCCAGGCTATTTCTGCATGTCGGATCGGGTTCCTGAAGTTTAGTCCTACAAAGTTGACTATAGCCCAGCCATCATGCACCCGGCCATCAATATTCCGGACTTTGTTATAGCGAATTTTAACTGTTTCCTGCGGAGAGCCGTTGCCTTCATAGCTTACCCCAAGGTTAATGCCTGCCGCATTCTCAATGTAACAATGTTCTACAACAATATTGCGGAATACATCTACCACCAAAAAATTGCGCGGCTTTTTATACTCTTTCCATGGTGTGGGCGTAATGCCGTAGCCATAAGTATTATATACCTGAATATCGGCAGCGTAACCCTGGCTCCTGATCAAACGACCTGCACCTCGAATATTGGAGTTAAGAATAATGACTGGCTCAGACGTTTTAATCTCAACAGCAGATACCTCTGCATCTTTGGATTCCCAGTTACCGGTATACGTGCCACCTTTTGTTATAACAATGGGCCCCTCGTATTGCAGCTGGAAAGAGGCGCTGGCTGGCGGGGTAGTGTTCTGCTGCCAGATAAAGTAGCCTAGCATACCCAGCAGTAGTATACTGCCTAGTATGATGCCGCTACGTTTAGTGCTGCTTTTTATACCTCTACGCTTTAGATGCAAATCATAACGAGTTACAGGTATGGCACATTTATTTAACAATATAGCCAAATATGCGTCGTGCATATCCACTTACAAGATAATAGGGGATGTAAGGTGTAGGGCAATTTTTAAAAGTAAACCTGGTAAAGTCGCGCAGGTTGCCGCCGCCTTTTATATCAAATAGGTGATTGTAAAAGTTCTTTAGGTTTTTCTTCTGGCGGTTTTTAATATCACCGCTTTCCTCTGGGTAAGTATAAATTTTGGCATCGTAATTACAGTATAGCTCAAAGCCATGCCGGGCAGCAGTATGGGTAAAATCGTTGTCCGCTATATAGTGAGGGAAGTTCTCCTGGTCAAAAAGACCAATTTTTTCAAACACAGCCTTAGGTATAAGCAGCCCCCTGCCCGGCAGGCGTGATACCTGGTGCAATCCTTTTTGCTGCTCCTTCGGCAGTTCCTTTAGCAGGTATCGCGCTCTGTGAAGTTTAAAGTCAATTATCTCGCCACCATAAACAGGTTCTTTGGTGGCAGCATCCATTTCCAAAGCCCCGATAATGGCTTCTGGTTTTTCTTTTATCCACTTGTAGGTTTGGGCGATAAAGTCAGTCGAAACTTCCAGGTCGTTGTTAAGCGTCATAACATAATCTGCCCCGGACTTTAAAGCATGCTGAATTCCCAGGTTAACACTGGCGGTCCAAAACAGCCCTCCATCCCCAAACAGAACATCTACTTGCGGAAACTCATCGCGCAACATTTCTGCTGTGCCATCTGTGGAGCCATCATCCACTACCACAACCTTAAACTCTTTGTTGGTTTGCGCCTCTAAAGACTTTAGACATTCGCGTGTAAAATTCTTTCTGTTAAAAACAGGTATAACTATATAAATCATGGCTTTATGCGATATTACTAACGGTGCTGTATACTTTCTGAATTTTTCCCTGAGCTTTACTTCTATAGCTGGAAATAGGTTGTATTATTTACAAAACCATAAAAAGCAGCGGGAAACTTTCTTAAATGAATGCTAAAGCTTTACAAACTGAAATTGAAAATGCTTTTTAGTTTGGTGCTTACTTTATCTCTAATGAGGTGATTGAAGTTTTTTCGGTCTGATTCAAGGTCGCGTAACACAAAGCGAGGGTGGCGCAAGGGGAGGTCAATTTCCTGCTCCTGTACGAGTGCCTTTTTATCATGTGTACTAAACGTGTGAGTTGCATCTGCTCCAAAGCCTATATTACGCACAAGGTTAACTTCCGGTATGATACAGAGCCCGGAATTACTGTATACGGTAAACTCCCACTGATAGTCCCACACATCACCTTTCTCGATATTGGTAAAGGTTTCTTGAAGCTTGCTCAGGCGATAGGCTTCTTCAAATTTGTTTAAAAAGATGCCATTCAAATATCCTTTTTGCTTTAGCTCAGGATAATTGCCCAGGTTATAGTCAAAAAGCTGCCAAGCTCTGCGCCAGGTAGCCCAGCCCCAGGCATTTACTTTGTCTGAGAAATAATACGAGTAGTCGCTGTCGCGGCGCCAGCCGTTCAAATAGTTATTGCCGCTCACGTGCATAATGCGCGTGTCATGCTTGTACCGCTCCAGCACCTCCTGGCAGTAAAAGAAAAAACTTTTAGAAGGTACGCAGTCGTCTTCTAGTATAATGCCTGTTTCTTCGTGTTCAAAAAGCCAGGTAATGGCAGTAGCAGGGGCAACACCGCAACGCAGATTCTCCTCTTGAAACAGCGTCTTTACCTCACACTCCCAGTCTACCTGCTCCACAATCCGGCGGGTTTCGGCACATTTCTCGGCATCAGTGGCCACATGCGGTCGAGGACCATCAGCGGCTACATATAGTTTTTTGGGTTTTACCTGTCTTATGCGGTCAAATACCTGCTGCGTTGTATGAGGCCTGTTGAATACAATCAATAATACGGGAGTACTTAAGGGCTCAGTAAGGGTTGGCGTAGTCATGTAGGTATTGGATGCGTTTTGTTATATAGTAATACTGCGATTCTAAAAGATAGTTGCTTCTCAGGTAACTTTTTGAGTATTAAGCGCACTCCGTTTTAGGCGCATGCGTTGTGCAGACTCTTTCAGGAAGGTGATAGGGCCGCTTACGTCTTCTTCCAGAGCTACTATGCACCAACCAGTTATACCGTAGTAAAAAGGAGTGAATACGTAAGACAAACCAAATAAAGGACCTGTTAAGACAAAAGACAGTAACACGATCTGGTCTATGGAGAGGCGCTTGCTCTTTATAGTATTTACGATTATATAGCCAATTATGAGCACATATATAAGCAAACCTGCAGAACCAAGGTAAAATAGCACGTCTACATAAAAGCTATGGAAGAAGTGACCATAACCATCTTCAAACATAGGTTTATCGTTGTCTTCACGGTAAAACTGGATAGGAAGCTCAAAACCTTCAAAGCGTAGTCCGAAAAAAGGGTTCTCCTCGATAAACGGCCAATAAGATAGCCACTGCATATAGCGCCATGCACCCGTACCCTGGGATTCAAAATTCTCTATGTCAGAAAAACTCTCCTGAAACTTCACAATAACTTCAGGGTGAATAGAAAAAACTAAAGCACTGCCTACAAACCCAGCTACCACTGCAATGAGAACAATAGGCATTAGCTTTGCGATGATGTGAAGTGACTTGCCTACCTTAAATCGAATAAGCAGGTAGTAAATGGCTAAGCCCAGCGCTGTACAGATCCAGACGGTGCGGTGCTGGAAGAAGATTATCAGAAAGGCCAGGAAGAAAGCCCCTAATAGATTAGGAGTATCTCCTTTGTAAAAATAAGTGGTCAGGAAATAAAAGAACGGTATCATCAACATGTATACCGAGCTTGCCACTATGCCTCTTTCATGGCTTGTGAAAGCAGAAAGACTTAATGCCTCCGGGTGTATAAGCACAGAGTTAAGCACAAAGCAGATCAATATGAACCATAGCACGTGCTTGAAGTGCGGAAGCGGGTTATTCTTGTGAAACGTGTATATAAAGAAAACAAAGCAAAACAAAAACAGCTTCAGAAACACGTGCGGGTACACCATAAAGGTGTTGTATTTATAGTATGACTCGTAAACCAGGGCGAACAGGTATAACAGCAGGAGAGCAAATATAAAGCGCATAAAAGGTGACATGCGCTGAAAATAAAGCGTGCTGTAACCTAAAGATATAACGGCCATGCCTTGCACCAGCATATTAAGAATAGTGCCCTGCAAATCAGGGTTTTCGGGTGCGAGCAACTCTAGAAACATGTTATCCATTGTTAGGATAAGCATGAGAGGTATAGCAAAGATGATACTGTAATTCAGCTTCATAAAGAGTGTGATGTAAAGCCTTTGGGTAGGGTACTAGTATGTACCCTCTTCCAGGGCTGGTGCTTTTTTCTCCCGCAACGGGTAGTAATGGGAGGCAAGAGATTCATAAACCTCAATATGCTTTCTTATAACAACTTCTTCTGAAAAGTTCTCCTGCACATACTGATAGGCATAGGAAGCAAATTCGGCTGCAAGGGTATCATTGCTAAGAAGTTTGATAATTGCTGCTGCCAATGCATCCTCTGAGTATATATCGCACAGAACACCAGCCTTGCCGTGGTCTAGCAGGTAAGGTATAAAACCGCTGTTTTCTCCGCCAATCACAGCGGTACCTACCACCATCGACTCCATTACGGCCATTCCAAAAGACTCTTCTCTGGAGGGGTGAACCAGTATTTTAGCATTAGCAACTAATTGCACCAGGTGGTCATGCAGAAGTGGCCCCAGGAATTTAACACCTTTTGCCAGATTATGCTCTATGGCATAAGCATGCGCCAGGCCATCCGGCTCCATGTCAATCCCGATCAGGTGGTATTCTATCTCAGGAAATTTCTCATGCACTTTTGCGAAAGCATGTAGGGCCAGCGGAATTCCTTTGCGTGTGTTAAACCCATTCACCACGGAAATAATGTAATTGTGCTTTTGGGCAGGCTTTACAATACTATCTTCTAAATCCGGAGTAAAGAAATTATTAATGATGACGGCCTTTTTCTTATGGCTCTTAGATATCTGGTTAAACGTATAGCTTGAGTTGGCCGCCAAGTGTTTAGCTTTGCTTGTAACGATGTTATTCATCATTAAACGAACAAACCGAAACATGTCGCACTGCGTGAAGAATATCTTATGGGCTATATCGTGTATGCTTACAACAGTAGGAATATTGCTTTTAAGTGCTGCCCACGCATATTCGTAAGTCCAGAATGCATAAATAACATCCGCCGGATGCTTCTGCATAAGGCTTGCTAGGTTTTTTATTTCATACTGAAAGAAACGGCGGCCAGGTTGAGGTTTAGTACAGGCGATGCACACGGTAAAGTTATGGCTATGAATAACTACTGGTTTATCTATACTGCCTGAGTTAGTATAGGCAATAACTTTATAGCCGCGTTTCAGCAAAGCATTGATCAGATGCGAAACCAGCGGAAACCCATTTGTCTCCGGCAACTCTTCTTTGCCAAGATCACATGCAACCAATTTTAAATCAACTGGTCCGGATATACCTATCGTCATAAATCAATGATTGTATAAGCTACTCTTAAATAAAGTCCTTTTTAAAACGGGAAATCATTTTTCCTAAGTAGGTTGATGTATTTACATTAAAGCCAACCATAGCTATAACCTGTCCTATCTGTTCTCTCAGTAGTTTCAGAGGGAACACAAACGTCAGTGTCAGAAGCGACAGTGCTCCTGTTACTATCTGTGCAGCAAGTACAACTATCATTGGTATATCGAGGCTTCTTAGTATATGGCTTACACCATAAATACAAGCCGCAACCAAAACTCCATTCAGCAGTCCTGGCAGGTAGATCTGTAACTGAGTTTTATAGGAAAGGTCAAGAACTTTCCTCATTACTCGCTGATAAAGAGCGACACGTAACAATTCTGCTATAAAAACGGCAAAGGCAAAACCAACTAGTCCGTAGTCTTTAAGCAGGTAAAAGCAGCCGCAGATCACCAGAATAAATAGTACGTTCAAAACAACCTTAGAGTTGAGTGCAGCCTTTGCATCACAAACTATTCCGGCAAACATTGTTATAAAGCTTAAAGGGATGCCGAGACAAAGCACCTGTAACACAGGGATGGATTCTACCCACTGGTCGCCGAGCAAAACAAGTATGATTTCAGGTGAAGCTACTGCAATGCCCAGGCAAACGGGTATAACAGCAGCGGCAAGCAATGTGATGCTGGAAAGATACACCCTGCCCAGTTTCTCGTTATCAGACTGCATTTTACTAAATGACGGAAAGATAACTTTGGAGACGGTGCGTGTTAGCATGTGCATAGGCAAACTCACCAGCAAAAGAGCTCTGTCATAGATACCCAGCTTGTAAGAGCCGAAGGCCCTGCCAATAAGTATAGAGCCTAAGCTTATACTTATAAACTCCAGAAAGCTAACAATAGACATCTTGCTGCCATAACTGAACAGCGGTTTGTAGGATGTCCAGTTGAAGTGCAGTAGCACATTGTGTCTGACAACCATATAGGCGCCTATGGCTACAAGCGTAGTTTGAGCCAGAGAGGCAAAAACCAAACTCCAAACACCTAAGCCTAAATAAGCACAGATAATGCCTACACCTAAATAAGCAAGCACATAGGAAATAGTTTCTATAATACTTAAAGCCTTGAACTGCATGTTTCGCTGCAGCAGGGTAGTAGCAGTGGAGGAGAGGCCATTTAGGAGAAAGGCAATACCCATAACCTGTACTACAGGCACCAGGAGAGACTCATTAACACCAGCTCCATTGTCGAAAAACTCTGTGGCGAAGGGGGCTATAAGCCATGCTACTATAGTGAAGAATGCACCTAATACAAGGGAGCTTGTGAAGGCAGCCCTGATATTCTCATTTGATAAGTCTTCTTTCTGAATGATAGCCTGCGAAAGCCCGAGGCTGGCAAAGTAACTTCCGAAGCGAAGTATAACACCTGCAATGGCAATAACCCCAAAGGCTTCTGGCGCTAACAGGCGCGCCATAATTGTAGTATAGCCGATTTGCATTACGGCATTTGCTACCGTTGATGCTGAACCCCACTTCAACCCGCTTACAGCCTGGGATGCTAAGCTTTTACTCGTTGGCTTTACTTCACCTGCTGGTGAGTTAGGGTTCGCTTCTAATATCTGGTTCTCAGCGGTAGGCACAGTAGTGGTATTCGTGGCAAATTGTGATGCAGGCTTAACAGTAGGTTTCATAGAAATTAAGTTGTTGAAGCCTTGAATTAGATACGCTTTATAAAAAAGAGCGTGTAAAAAGAATGATGT
>NZ_JBHTLD010000224.1:0-7666 GCF_042678745.1 Pontibacter rugosus
GTTAACCGAATCTCAAACTATAATAAAACTATATCCGACAATGAAAGTAACCGTAGTTGGAGCAGGTAACGTTGGGGCAACATGCGCCGATGTGCTGGCTTACCGCGAAATCGCGAATGAAGTAGTACTGGTGGACATTAAAGAAGGTTTTGCTGAAGGTAAAGCACTTGATATCTGGCAGAAAGCGCCAATCAACCTATACGACACACGTACTGTAGGTGTAACAAACGATTACAGCAGAACTGCTGACTCTGACGTGGTAGTGATTACATCAGGCCTGCCACGCAAGCCCGGCATGACCCGCGACGACCTTATCTCTACCAACGCTGGTATCGTAAAGTCGGTAACTGAGAATATCGTTAAGTATTCTCCTAACGCTATCATCATTGTGGTGTCTAACCCGCTGGACGTAATGACTTACGCAGCACACATCACTTCTAAACTGCCACGCACCCGCGTAATGGGTATGGCTGGTATCCTGGATACAGCACGTTACCGTGCCTTCCTGGCTGAAGAACTGAACGTGTCTCCAAAAGACATTCAGGCTGTATTAATGGGTGGCCACGGCGATACCATGGTTCCGCTTCCGCGCTATACTACCGTAGGTGGTATCCCAGTTACAGAACTTATCGCAGAAGACAAGTTGAACGCGATCATCGAGCGCACAAAGTCAGGTGGTGGTGAGCTTGTAAAACTGATGGGTACTTCTGCCTGGTATGCTCCAGGATCAGCGGCTGCTCAGATGGTTGAAGCGATTGTACGTGACCAGCGCCGTGTATTCCCGGTTTGTGTGAAGCTGGAAGGAGAGTATGGCATTGATGGTGTATACTTAGGTGTGCCGGTTATACTTGGCAAGAACGGTATCGAGAAAGTAATTGAACTGCAACTGAACGACGAGGAGAAGCAACTGCTTGAAACTTCTCGCGGACACGTGAAGGAAGTAATGGACGCGCTGGATAACATCAACGCTGCCAACGCTTAGTTCTAAAGCATACTTACAAGTATAAAACAAGAGCGGCGCTTCCTGATGGAAGCGCCGCTCTTGTTTTATACTTGTTATACTCTCCTTCGAGCAATTATAGCCACGAATTTCAAGTATAGGCGTATAGGCACTCTTCGGAAATTCGGCGGTGCTTAACCGTTGCTTTTCTTAAAACCTGAAGCCTACAGAAAAGTATGGCAACACACCGTCTTCTGAAAAACCTACCACTCCATGTATAAGTATAAGCTCGGCTGGGCTAATGTAGAGGCCGCCGCCAAAGCCATCGTGCCAGCCACCGTCATCGTCACCGTTGTCTGACCAAACCCTGCCCACATCATTAAAGCCGATCATACCCACCGAACCTGGAAACAGGAAGGAGTTAAAGTCAAACAGCTTGAAGCGCAACTCGATGTTGTGGTACAGCATCTGCTCGCCGGCAAAGCGGAAATTGCGGAAGCCGCGCAGGTTTTCTGTACCGCCTAAGTATAAAAGCTGGAAAAAAGCAGGATCTCCAAAGGTTGCTCCACCTCCTATGCGGTTGGCCACTACAAAATTATCTCCCAGGCTAAAGTATAAACCTAAGGCAGACTGCAGCTGCCCATACTTATCTTCTTCGCCGTTAAACTGACTGAAACCGCGCAGGCTGGTATTCCAGAAGACTCCTGTTGAGGGCATCAGGCTTTTATCACGGGTGTCCAGCGTAAATCCTCCAATTAGACCGCCATAGTACTTGCGCCCGAAGAGGTTCAGGTTAGGATTCTCCTCACTGTACACATTAATAAAGCGATCTGTGTTGTCAGAACGGTCCATGTTAAAGTATTGCCCGGCCAGGCCTGCATATACTTTAAACTTCGGTGTTAATAGCCGCTGCAACGTTACTTGTGCGCCCACCAGATCATAGCGGGTGCGGTAATACCGGATAGACTGCTCATCAGCAAACTCAGAACCGTTGCCAATACCAAAGAAGTTACTTGTGTTATTAGGTGCTCTGGCATCAATTTCTACTCCTAAGTCATACCTGCGTGCAAGCAGCTGCGGAAACTCAGCTTCGTAGCTTCCGAAAAAAGCGTTTGTTGCCAGGGCATGCCCAATTATAAACTTATGTCGGGCAGCATAAGGATCTTTGCGAAAACCCTGTTTTGTATAGTTAAAACCAGCGCCTAATAGTATGCCATCGTCCAGGTTATAGCCTATCGCAGCTGCTGGCATAAGCACATCATACTTAAAGCTGCGCGGGTCATAGTTGTTTACAGTCGAGTCGTTAGATACTTTTAACCTTGCAGCACCACCTTTAGGAAGGTTATTGTCTTCGTCTTTACGATCATAGATCAGCAGCCGCCTTCTGTTTCTAAAATCATCTGCCACCGCAAAAGTATCGGCACTTCCGCCCCCGATCATACGCACTCTTATACCTGACTTACCGCTGCCCTGCACGTTGAATAGATCCTCGTCTCCTCGCCCGTACAGCCTCAGTTCCTTTGTAATATCCGGGTTAAAGGTTCGCTGCATCATCAGGCGATCGCGTTCACCATCTTTTTTTATTTTATAAACCTGTAAGTCGATGTTTCCATCAGGTAAGTAAGTCAGATTAAACTCCTCATGCTTATCAGAGCCAGCTATATCTACCGTTTCGGCTAAAGAGCGATAGTATTCAAGCGCCTGCTTCTCCAGGTCGTTGCGGCGGGCAATTAACTTGCGGGTAATTTCTTCTCCTGATAAGGCATAAATTGGTTTAGGCATTTCGCGCACAGCATCCCGAATAAGTTGATCAGTAAGCTTCTGTTGCACAAACTGTACTTCTTTGCGCCAATCCGCTTCGCTCAGCTGTGTGAGAAACATACGGTCGAAGTAGCGGGCGTTAAAGTTAAACCCTTCTACATCGCGTATCTCCTCATCAAAACCCTGAAACTTAGGCATGATCCATTTACGGGAGCCAATTTTAGGAATAACGCCATCATTGGTAAAGAAAACCTGGTCGCGGTCGCGGGGAATGGGATCATAGTAATCGCCGATTTCATCTTCCAGCTCTCGCCAGCGCCACTGATCTTCGTGGCGGTCCCAGTCGCTTATTACCAGGTCAAGCAGCCTGGCACGCAGCACCGCCCGCTGGTCTACCCGGTTGTCATTATCTTCTTCCAGTTTCTCAAGTACCTTTTCAGTATTATCGGTATCAAGGCCTGCGGCAATTGGCTCACGCTCCTCAAACAGGTAAACTGCATTCGCGTATTCCGCTCTGTATTCCCCGAGAGCGGGATCATCGGGAAGGTATACTACCTCTGGTTCTGCGTGCAGAATACCAAGAGCTTTGGCTAATGGAGGAACTACCAGCGAGGCAAAAGGATGCGAGGCAGAAATCTGGTCCTGTACAATATCTTTCGCAACTGTCGGCCTTAGATTCTCAGGCAAAGCCTTTTCAGGGTCTTTTTGGATGGTACGTAGCACCCACTCGCGGCCGGTAGCATCCTGCAGGCGCAGCGATTTGGTTTGCTGGCCTCCGCCACGCTTAAGTATTGTCATACCTCCCTGCTCCTCTTGCAGCCGAAATACACGCATCTTTACAGGTGTGGCCCAGATGCGGCGATAGTTATCACCAAACCAGAAGCGATGCCCCTTGCTTACTTCATTGTACTCCGGTGCAATGGCAGTAGTAATACTATCTTGGTCTGGAGAAATACTTTGTGCGGATGCAGCATAAGACCCAAGCAAGGATAGAAGCAGCCCCGTTATGTAAGAAAATGTTTTTTTTGATGTCATACATTCGAAATGATTGCCAAGGTTATACTTAGCTGCGGCTATAGGGTTTTACGAAGATGCTCCTTACAACACAATCAGCCTGTATACGTGCGTTTTATACTTTACAGCGAAGTATAAAAACAGGAACGGCACTCATGTTCTGAGTGCCGTTCCTGTTTTGCTAATCTTTCTGGCTTGCCTGAAAGAGTTTCTGCTTCTCCTCCTTCGAAAGGCTTTCGTAGCCGGAGCTGGATATTTTATCGAGGATGCGATCTATCTCGTTTTGGTCAGGTGTGCCAGGGCGGCTAGTTGTGGTGCTTCCGTTTGTACGCGCACTGCTGGTAGCCCGCCTGTGCGACACCCGTAGCTTTGGTTTGCGCTTAAACAGGTTAGTAAAGAAGTCGGTAACAGCCAGTACAGGCCGACCTAAATCGTTGCCTCTCTGTAACTGCTTTATAAACACCCAGCCCAGCAGCGCACCGCCAAGGTGGGCAATATTACCGCCTGCATTTCCGCCGCTATCATCTGCCAATGCCCACGACATCAGCACCAGTGCAGCAGCAATCCATTTTATCTTTACCGGACCTATAATCAGTAGGTTAAGCGTATAGTTAGGCAGCAGCGTGGCAGCAGCTACTACAATCGCCAACACACTGGCAGAAGCTCCTATCAACAAGCCACTAATGTTCCGCTCTACAAACACAGGCATCACATTATACATAATCATGTACAGGATACCTCCTGCAATACCACCCAGCACATACAGGCTTAATAACTTTCTGCTGCCCAGGTACTCTGTAATGATCATCCCAAACCAGTAGAGGTTCAGCATGTTAAACAGGATATGAAAAAAGCCTTCGTGGGTGAAAAAATAGGTAATCAGCGTCCAGGGTTTAAACAGAAACGCCATTGGCTCGGACGGCAGCGACAGGTAATACAGCGCCATACGCTCCAGCCAGCCGTAACCCATCCACCCCAGGGGCGTGCCGATAATCAGGAACACCAGGTACACCAGCACATTGATGATAATGAGCTGCTTTAGTGTATTATCGGGCTGTCGGAACGTGTATTTTAAGTCGTCTAGTATACTCATGTTGCCTTAATAGTTTCTGTAGTCATTCTTTTGCCACATCCTTACCATTATATACGCGAAGAGCATCCCGCCTAGGTGAGCAAAATGCGCCACGTTATCACCGGGCACGCGGTTAAAGCCGGCATACAATTCATAGGCGCCGTAAAACAGCACAAAATATTTAGCCTTGATCGGTATCGGCAAGAACAGCAGCATTAATTCCAGGTTAGGAAACAGCAGGCCAAACGCCATCAGGATACCAAACACGGCACCCGAAGCACCTACCAGCGGAATGTTATAGATAGCGGTAAACACTTCCCGAACTGCGCTCTTGGTTGCCTCTATGTACTGCGGATCGTTTACATTATTTTTATAAGCAACGGCTAACTCACTGCGGAAACCTTCCTGCACGTGCTCATCCATGTAATTACTGAAGGCAATCGGTGAGGGGTTTTCAATGTACTGTGCCGTATCTTCCTCCATCTGGTTAAGTTCGTAGGCCCGAACCCCGGTATACAGAATGCTGGCGCCTATACCTGTAATGAGGTAAAACACCAGCAATCGCTGTGCTCCCCAGAATCTCTCCAGCATTGGGCCGAAGATAAAAAGGCTGAACATGTTACTGAAGAGGTGCCCCCAACTGCCATGCATAAACATGTGTGAAAACAACTGCACCGGCTGAAACAATTCTGAGCCCACGTAGTGCAGCGCAAACATATCGTTGGATATGACTCCGCTAAGCTGAAGTATAAACACGACCACGTTGATGATCAGGAGGTTCCTGACCATAGGGGTGATATTGAACATGCGTTATTTTTTTTGAGACCTTCGACGGTGATTCGTTGCCTTATACTTTGACCTGGCCTCTTTCAGAGGAAAACAGCTCTCAGATTTCTCGCAGCAGGAATTACACAGTCTTGGGTATACCTAAAATTTATGGTTTAAAATCAGCCTTTTAGAAAAAGCTCATGCAATTGGCTAAGCTGCATAATGACTAACGTTTTTTGTCCGCCCGGGGTATAATTTGGCACCTGGCAGGCAAAAAGCTTATCTACGAGAGAATTCATTTCGAGGTCGCTCATGCGGGCCTGAAGGCGCGTGGACAGGCGCTTAGCCATGGCACGGGCTAGATTCTCACGTTTATCAAGCTTTAACGTAGCTAAATTGTTTTTGTACTGCTCCATCAACTCTTCGAGCAGCTCTTTTTCGTCGGCGGCATGTACATCAGGTGGAACGCCGTTCAGAATAATTGTATTGCCCCCGAAATCCTCGAATTGAAATCCGATATCCTTAAACTCTGCCGTAAGCTCTTTCAGCAGCACCATATCTGTTGGCGACAGGTGCAGCGTTTGCGGGAACAAAAGCGCTTGCGAAACTGCGGGCTTTTTCTGAAGCGTAGCCATGTACTTTTCATACAGGATTCGCTCCTGGGCAGCCGGCATATCAATCATCATCAAACCTGACTTTACCTGCACCAGTAAGTACTTCTGGTGTACCTGTATGGCTTTTTTGGCAGATGTGTCGGTCGCAGCAAAGGTATCATCCAGCAGATCCATGCCGGAGGTGGCAGAGCGGCTTGTCTGCTCCTCCTCCTCTGTCGCTTCGTACAGTTGCTCCCATCCTTTAGAGGTGGCCCTGCGGGTTGTAGCGGCTGGCGGCGGCGTAAAGCCCGGAAAGGAGGTACTGCCTCCCCCGCTGTATCCGTTTCTGCTTCCGTTTTCGAACTCACTGTTAAAGCCGCCTTGCAAGCGAATTGGCTGTAAGGGCGAGAAATTCACATCCTGCTCAAAGTCAAGCGAAGGGGCAATATTATAGGCACCGAGGGCACGCTTAACAGCTGCATGCACAATAGCGTACACTGTTTTCTCGTCCTCAAACTTAATTTCCGTTTTGGTGGGGTGTACGTTGATATCAATCTTATCCGGATCAATATCGATGAAAAGCACATAAAACGGGTGATTATCTTTGGCTACCAAACCTTCAAAAGCCGTCATGACGGCATGATTCAGGTAACCGCTTTTTACGTAGCGGTTGTTTACGAAGAAGAACTGCTCGCCGCGTGTTTTCTTGGCGTGCTCCGGTTTGCCGATGTACCCTTTCACTACCAGAAAGCCAGTGTCTTCCTCACAATAGGCCATCTGGTTTTTGTAGGTGCTCCCGAAGATGCTTACAATGCGCTGGCTCAGCTTTGTGGCTGGCAGGTTAAACACTTCCATGTCGTTGTGGTGCAGCGTAAACGTTACTTCCGGGTAAGCCAAAGCTACGCGCTGGAACTCATCCAGGATATGGCGCATCTCCACCGCATTAGATTTAAGGAAGTTACGCCGCGCAGGCACGTTGTAAAACAGGTTCTTAACTGCAATAGAAGTACCTTCCGGCGTTACCACAGGCTCCTGCAGCACTACCTCAGAGCCCTCAATCAACAGCTTTGTACCTGTTTCGGCACCGTGCGGCTTCGTTTTAAGCTCTACCTGGGCTACTGCACCAATAGATGCCATGGCCTCGCCACGGAAACCCATGGTGCGAATCTGGAAGAGATCTTCAGTGCTTCGTATTTTAGAAGTGGCGTGGCGCTCAAAGCACATGCGGGCATCTGTCTCAGACATACCCAAGCCATTATCAACCACCTGCACTAACTGCCTCCCCGCCTCCTTTACGATAAGCTGTATGCTGGTAGCCTGTGCATCAATAGCGTTCTCCAGTAGTTCCTTCACCACAGAGGCTGGGCGCTGCACAACTTCACCGGCCGCTATCTGGTTGGCAAGGAAATCAGGTAGTAAATGTATGATGTCCGGCATCCGCTTTTCTAACTCCTTATTTCTTGATATTTTCTTTCTATTTCCCAACCCATCTTGTATCAGTGGCCGAGTTTTTGCTCT
>NZ_JBHTLD010000225.1:0-7634 GCF_042678745.1 Pontibacter rugosus
GTTGTATGGCAGCTGTTGTTTTTTTTAACGGTTTGGAGAAGTTGAATTATAGCTTAAATGTATCTGGTTGACATTCATCGATTTATATTTTTCCAATACAGGTATACATCAGCCTTTCATTCTTTCAGTAGAAACCCGGAAACTTTTTAAGCCTTCGAGTTTTCACAGAATCAAATTTCTATTACCGCTCCCAGTAAGGAACTTCTTGGTACCGGCGCCCTAAAGCAATTGGTTTACTTCAAGTGAAGCAATAACAGCGATGACTGGTTCATATAGGCTTTGCAAGCGTAGCAAAGCGGAAATGTTAAAAAATGCTTAGCTTTGAAAGCAGATTCAGGAATAGCGCATCGTTCTAAAAATGAATTATACCAGCCTTCTGAAAGTTGCGTAATAAAGGAAGCGATGGTTTTTAATAACTCCTATGCATTATTGTGCCATTTTCCTTATTTTTGTAGGTAAATCCATAGAAAGAGATGTTTGATAATTTAAGTAACAAGTTAGACCGCGCTTTTAAAACACTTAAAGGGCAGGGAAGCATTACAGAAATTAACGTTGCTGCCACTATTAAAGAAGTACGTCGTGCTTTAGTGGATGCAGACGTAAACTATAAAGTAGCCAAAACGGTAACCGATAAAATCAAAGAAGAGGCGCTTGGCCGCGATGTATTGATTGCAGTTTCTCCGGGCCAGCTAATGGTGAAGATCATGCATGAGGAGCTGACCGAGCTGATGGGAGGCGAGAAGCAGGACATCAACCTGAAAGGCGAGCCGGCTATTATCCTTATCGCTGGTCTGCAGGGATCTGGTAAAACAACCTTTACAGGTAAACTATCAAACTACCTTAAAAAGCAGGGACGCTCTGTGATGGTGGCTGCCTGCGACGTTTACCGTCCGGCTGCCGTTAACCAGCTTCAGGTATTGGCTGAGCAGGTAGGAGTAGAGGCGTATACCGAAATTGATAATAAAAACCCTGTTCAGATTGCGCTTAATGCTATTGAACATGCTAAAAAGACGCATAAGAAAGTAGTCATTATCGATACCGCTGGTCGTTTGGCCGTGGATGAAGCGATGATGAAGGAGATAGCCGAGATCAAGGCTGCTGTGAAACCGACTGAGACGCTTTTCGTGGTAGACTCCATGACAGGGCAGGATGCGGTAAATACAGCCAAGACCTTTAACGAGCGCATCAATTTTGATGGTGTTGTTCTGACGAAGCTTGATGGTGACTCACGTGGTGGGGCAGCACTGTCTATCCGTGCGGTAGTGGAGAAGCCTATCAAATTCATTTCTACAGGTGAGAAAATGGAGGCGCTTGACTTGTTCTATCCTGATCGTATGGCGCAGCGTATCCTGGGTATGGGTGACGTTATCTCGCTGGTAGAACGTGCTCAGCAGGCATTTGACGAAGACGAGGCGAAGCGTATTAACAAGAAGATCCGCAAGAACCAGTTTAACTTTGACGACTTCCTGACGCAGCTGGAGCAGATCAAAAAGATGGGTGATATAAAAGACTTGGTTGGCATGATACCAGGTGTTGGCAAAGCATTGAAAGATGTGGAAATTGACGAGAATGCTTTCAAACCAATTGAGGCTATCATCAAGTCGATGACGCCTCAGGAACGTGAGAACCCAGATATGATCAGCGGCAGCCGTCGTAACCGTATTGCCAAGGGTAGCGGCACTGATATCACACAGGTAAATAACCTGATGAAGCAGTTTAACGACATGCGCAAAATGATGCGAACAATGAACAAAATGTCTGGTAAACGTGGTGGCTTGGGTAACCTGGCTAACATGATGAAGCAGCGCTAAGTATAGCTATCACATAAAAGAAGCGGGCCGCAACTTTAATAAGTTGCGGCCCGCTTCTTTTTGAATAATTTTAACCTACGCCTGTTGTTTCATTTTCTGCTGTTCATGTTTTAGCAGTAATACCAGTGCGTCTGTTTCTATGGCGGCTTGTGTTGCCAGTTGCTTTAGCTGGATTGCGTCTTTTTGCTGGAGCGCCTGCTTAAGTTTAAACAGCGTGTCCTGCAAGGGCTGTGCCGATACAATTGAAATGCTATCGCTGAGATCAGATAAGGTGAAAGCTATACGCTTGAAATCTTCGCCATGTGCCTCTGCCTCCAGCTTTCGCACTGTTTCAATCGCATTTTGCTGGCACATGCTTAGTAGCTCATAGATAAAGGATAACTGCCCATCAACCATAGTATAAAGTTGCGTCAGGCTTATTTTAGGAGAAGTAACAACCGGCGCAGGAGTAGTGTTGTAGGTGAGCCTATGCATTGTTTGATAAAGATGATCCGGGTCAAATGGCTTGGATACATAGGCATCAGCGCCAGCGGCAAGGCATTTTTCAATTTCACCTGTGGTGGCATGTGCAGTTAAGGCAATAACGGGTATCTGTGCCTTGGAACCCTGCTGTTGGCGAATGAATTTAGTGGCATCGTACCCATCCATTTCCGGCATCTGCATATCCATCAGCACAATATCGTAATGGTTCTGCTCAAACATTTTAATGGCTTCAACGCCGTTCAGCACCGCGTCTATATGCACATTCCATCCGCCTAGCACTGTCGTAATCAATAGCTGGTTTATCTCATTGTCCTCCGCCAGCAGTACACGGATATTCCCTAAGTCATATAGCAACTGCTCGTCTGCTTCCTGAAAAACTCCTTCAGTAGCAGGTGCTGCCAGCATATCTTTCACCAGGAATGGGAGGCTAAAAGTAAAGGCACTACCATGGCCTACACGGCTTCTTACCGCTATGGCTCCTCCCTGCATCTCTACTAGCTTTTTTGAAATCGATAAGCCCAAACCCGTGCCTCCATACTTTCTGGAAGTATGGTTGCTGCCTTGGTTAAAGCTGTTAAAAATGTCTTCGAGTTTATCTTTAGGTATGCCAATGCCGGTATCTTCTACTGTAAACTCTATAACTAAAGAGCCTTCTTCTTGCCGGGCAATGTGTATGATCAGTTTTACCTCGCCTCCTTCGGTAAATTTGATAGCATTCCCGACAAGGTTAAATATGATTTGCTTTAAGCGTAAAGGGTCTCCGGTAAGTTGGTCAGGTAAATTGGCAGCTGTTTTAATAATCAGCTTATTGCCCCGCTCCTCAGCCCGCGATTCCATCAGGTCAATAATTTCCTGTACCACCTCCTGCATGCTGAAATCTATCTGCTCAAACGTAAAGTTCTGAGAAGTGATTTTCGAGAAGTCAAGCAGATCATTGATAATGAGCATAAGATTGTTTGCGGAGGTCTGAATTGCCTTTAAAAACTTATGCTGTTCCTGATCCAGAGTTGTTTTCTGTAGCACATTTGTCAGGCCGATAATACCATTCATAGGCGTACGAATTTCATGGCTCATATTTGCCAGGAACTGCTCCTTCACCTGAACAGAATTCTCCGCAATCTCTTTAGCTTTAATCAGCTCACGCTCGTTTGTAACGCGGTCGGTTATGTCAATGGCAAAGCCGGTTACCCCAACAAGCTGCCCGGTATCGTTATGAACAGGTATATAATGCGACCGCAGGTAATAACCATCTGTTTCATCTTCTGTTTCTACAGTTTCTCCGTTCAATGCTTTGCGAAACCTGTTCAGTATTCGGGGGTATTTAGAGAACACATCAAAAAAGGACTTCCCGATGAGCCCGTTTGTTTGAAGGTTCAACAGTTCGAAGCCTTTTCCCTGTGCAAATAGTATATCACCAGAAGCATTGGTGCTAAACAAGGCCATAGGTGAGTTAGAGATAATAAGGTCTAACTGATATTTGGCGTCCCGTAGCCGCTGCTCAGTTTTCTTTTTCGCTAGTTCTGCTTTCCTGAGCCGCATCGCCGATCTGATATTATGAGATATAACTTCAGACGTAAGCAGGTGTTTCGGGATGTAGTCTGCTGCTCCTAGCCGGATAGCTTGGGCCGCAATACGCTCATCACCATGAGAGGTAACAAGTAAAACAGGGGCCTTAAGCTCAAGAGGGCTAATAAATTCCAGTAATTCCAGGCCATCCATATCTGGAAGTCTGAAATCAATAAAGATACAGTCGTAAGTATACTGCTGCATGAGCTGCATACCTTGGGCAGCAGTAGTAGCTGAATGGGTACATACTTGCAGGCCTGATTTGCTAAGCGATCTTTTGATGGCCATCTGGTCTACCTCATCATCATCAATAATGAGGATATTCAGTTGCTCAGCTGTTTCTTTTTCTATGGGTGTAAACATTTGCACGGGAAGCAAAGGTATAAAGGTGATGTTGTTTTTAGCTTTTAAGGGCGCTCACAAAGCTTCCAATAGCTATTCAAGGTTGCTACAGAGGTAATGAACTTCTCAAAAGAAAGCGGTTTTAATATATAGCCTGCTACATTAAAATTATAAGCACTCATCTTGTCACTGTCTTCGTTTGAGGTGGTCA
Organism: Pontibacter rugosus; assembly: GCF_042678745.1. NCBI lineage: Bacteria > Pseudomonadati > Bacteroidota > Cytophagia > Cytophagales > Hymenobacteraceae > Pontibacter > Pontibacter rugosus. The sequence goes on from NZ_JBHTLD010000225.1 coordinate 4,414, forward strand.
TCACGAAAACGCTGGCACTTTTGAATTGTTCATCTGCCCTTAACTCGCGCAAAAATTCAATGCCGTTCATTTTAGGCATGTTGATATCCAGGATGATGATGTGCGGGAAAGGCACTTGATCAGTCCGCAGCATCTCTAATGCTTCTTCGCCATTTCTGGCAATGAATAAAGGATTTGTAATCGTGTTCTTTTTAAATGCCCGTTGCACATTCATGATGTCAACCTCATCATCTTCTACCAGAAGTATATTTACCAGCTTCTCGCTCATCTTTATTTAATTTATAATATGGGTAATGCAGATATGTTTTTAGGCCAAGTAAAGCTGATGGTTGTGCCACCCAGCGGGTTTTGCGCAGCCTCTATGGTGCCTCCTGCAAAATGTACTATTTTTTTGGAAATAGCCAGACCTGTCCCGATTGTGTCTACAGAATCTTTAGGGGCTACTGTGTAAAACAATGTAAATACCTTCTGTAGCGCTTCTTCAGGTATGCCAATGCCATTGTCTGAGATGCTGAACAGCAGCATGTGCTCCTGTTCTGATAGCGTTACAACAATCTCAGGTTGTGCCTTATCATTGAAGGCAACCGCATTCTGGAGAACGTGCGTTAATACCTCTCGCAATTTGGCTTTATATGTCAATACATTGCAGATGCTCTCCGGAACATGCAGGGTAATATGCGGCGATATGCTTTGTTTTACTTCCTGCAGCAAAGCTGAGACATCGGTTAAACCAACCTCAAGCTCCAAGCGGGTAGAGCGGGAAAACGTCAGCAGACCTTCAATCATCCGCTCCAACCGAGAGGCACGGCTACGCAGTAAATCCATGTTGTGCTTAATATCTGGAGCCAAGTCATCACCCAGGTCTTCTTCTATCCAGGTTGACAGATTGGTGACAGCACGCACAGGCGCTTTCAGGTCATGCGATACAATATAGGCAAACTCATCAAATTCCTTTTTAAGCTGCTCCAGTTGCTCTTTGCACGAAGGTTCTAGTGATGGCATCATAAGGTAATAGAACGATAAGCTATGCTGGTATAGGTACAGCTGTGGTAGTGATATTTTTTTCTATTGGCCAGGTAAAGGTAAAGCGACTTCCATGTCCGCCCACAGATGCAAGCTTTATACTTCCGCCTTTTTCATGTACAATCTTTTGTACAATAGCCAGGCCTATACCTGTGCTTTCTTTCGTGTCCCGAGCCTCCATGGTTTGAAAGATGCCAAATACTTTCTGATGGTAGCCTTCAGGTATTCCCGGGCCATTATCTTCTACCCAAAACTCGTATTCATCTTTCAGTAGACGGTAACCTACATTCACGACAGGAGTAGGTTTGTCGTTGTATTTGATGGCATTGCTGATCAGGTTTGAAAACACCTGTTGTAACAGAACATGTTCGGTGATGAGGTCGGGCATGTCCGTAGCTATGTGAACTTCAACATTTGATTCTGCCACAACAGACTCTGCTACTTCGGCAACTAAGGTATAGGAAGAGATGTGCTGCTTAGGTAACTCTTTTCTTCCGATGCGGGAGTAGTCCAGGATGCCATTGATGAGGTTTTGCATCCTTAGTACGCGACCGCGCATAAGCTCCAGGTTGCGTTTTATATCCGGGTCGAGTCCCGTGCCCAGGTCTTCTTCAATCCATTCTGCCAGGCTATTAATGGCTCGTAAAGGAGCTTTAAGGTCGTGAGATACCACATAGGCAAACTGATCAAGTTCTTTATTTACCTTTTGCATGTTTGTAAAACTATCTTCCAGCTTTACAGCCATTACGTTGAGCGACTGAGAAACTTTTGAAATTTCGTCATTACTGCTATCCTGCACACGTGCTGCCAAATGGCCAGAGGCAATCTCCTGTGCTAAGTGTGAAATGCCATCGAGCCGCTGCCTGATTGAATTGACAAGCAACTGAATAATTACAATCGCGACAGCAATACATATAATAGTTAACGCAATGGCTAAGGTATCTGTAAGTTTCAGTGTTTGCTCCAAGCTGCTCATGCGCTCGTTTCTTTGCCTGATTTCTTCTGCCTCAAAAACTGCTATCTGTTGCCTGATAGAGTCCATGATATTCCTGCCGACGCCTTGCCTCACCACATGAATGCGGAAGTCTTCATAAGCAGGAGCGTCTGCAGCGTTAGCTAGCGACCTCCTCTGTAGAGTTATAGAGCGGGAGCCAAAATACTTGAGCCAGTGGTTAAAGGAAGAGTCTATGGCTGCAAGTCTTTCTTCCTGCTTCGCATCTTTTAATTTGGTCTGAAGCTCCAGATAGGTTTTCTGATACGTTTTTCTCCCGGAGTGATACGGTTGAAGAAAGTTCTCATTATCTGATATTTGAAAACCCCTTACGCCCGTTTCTGTATCTATGATTGCTTTTTCAATTGTTTCAGAGAGGCGGATGATTTCAGAAGAATGCAATGCGAGTTGTACTTCTTCTTTTACAGCTTTTGATTGTATCACATAGGATACGGTGACAAAAACAAAAACTAACAGGATAAACCCAAAAGCAAGATAAATCTTGGTAAGGAGCTTCATAAGAGAAGAAGGTAAGTAATAACATTATTGTGGCTGTTGTTACGAGATGAAAAGCTGCATTTAGCAGTCGCCACCTTATGTAAAACGTCGCAAGATAGATTATTGTATTATTTCTAGCAATAGTCTCTTCGTATTAATGTTTTCTAGTACATTTTTTTGTTCTCGAGCTGTTCCCATATTTCAAAAGCCTTTGCTGCCTCTCCAGGCAAAATCTGCTCCATAGGTATTTGCCGTTCTTCATGTGGTTTTTTCATTTCTTCATAGATAAAGGAGTCATCAAAGCCTACTCGGGCCGCATCAAGGTGTGTGTTGCCATAGTACACCTTTTTTATCCTTGCCCAATAGATTGCACCCAGGCACATGGGGCAAGGTTCGCAACTGGTGTATAGCTCACAGTCGGAGAGATCATGTGTTTTCAGTACCTGAGCGGCTTTTCGAAGAGCATCTACTTCAGCATGCGCTGTTGGGTCCTGACTGGCAAGTACGTTGTTGTAGCCTCTCGCAATTACATTTCCTTGCCTAACAACCACAGCTCCAAAAGGGCCTCCGAAACCTTCCAACATTTTCTCTTCAGACAGCTGTAAAGCCTCTCGCATAAACCTGTTTTTTAGATTAATGTCTGCTTCCATATTTACTTTATGATGTTAGTGTCTAATATTTGATAATTATGGCTTTATGATTGTATAAC
>NZ_JBHTLD010000226.1:0-7564 GCF_042678745.1 Pontibacter rugosus
AAATAGTATAACCCTCTCTTAACTACCAGGTATCCTGCGCTTTCATCGTCTTTTCGATCAATTCACGTACAGCACCCCTGCCCCCATCTTTGGTGGATATGAACGTAGCAATTTCTTTTATATCATCGGCCGCATCGGCAGGGCAGGCGCGAACACCGCAGCGTTGCATTACTTCAAAATCAGGCATATCGTCTCCCATATAAGCCACAGTGCCCGGGTGCACACTTTGCATGTATAAATAGTCTTCAAAGGTGTCCACCTTGTCTTCTATACCCAGAAATATGTCTTCTATGCCTAACTGTTCCAGTCTATTGCGCACACCTGACTCATTTTTGCCTGAAATAATAGCTATGCGGTACCCTTGGTTTATAGCATGTTTGATGGCAAAGCCATCTTTTATATTGAAGCTACGCACTTGTTCTCCATCAGCGAAGCTATAAAGCAGGCCGTCGGTTAATACGCCGTCTACATCCAATACAAAGGTTTTGATGCGGGTAAGGTCTGGTTGAGTGATTGACATATGCAAAGAATAGAAAAGGCTCCTTCGGTGTGAAAGAGCCTTTAAAAGTATATATTTTTCCTGATTTATACGAAGAGTTTAGTCTTGGTTGTCGCGCCACTCATAAACCCAGGCAGCCTGTATTTGCTCCAGATGTCCTTCGTTAGCTTGTTCGCGTGTGCCCTCAAAGTTTGGCAGCGAAAGAACCCAATCCAGCAGTTCTGTAAAGCGGATGCGGTAAATCTTTGATTCTGAGAAATCATCGCCGAACTTTTCATAAAGTGCCATGGCAATGTCTTCGTAATCGTTCCAGTGTATAGGTGGCTCGTAGCTCATACTTTTTCTTTATCAGTTGTCATTTAGCATTTACCAATCGCTGATAAATGTTGCTTATTGAATGAATTAATGGCCCAGAAAATCCTGCTCTGGGATGGTAACCACTACATCTTCGTTGCCTTGCACAACACACTGGCAGCCAAGCCTGGAGTTGATACGAGGGTCTACGGCGCGGTCAATATAATCTTCCTCTTTGTCAGAGATTTCAGGAAGGTCATCCATGCCGGCCTCGATGTACACATGGCAGGTACTACAGCCACATACACCGCCACAGTTGTGCTGTAATTTAATGGCATTGTTCAGGGCTACATCCAGCACCGACTCGCCTTCTACGGCAGGGTGTGTTTCGTCTGGTGAGCCATCTGCAAACTTAAATGTTATATTAACAACTTTCATGTCTTTTTCAATTTGGGTCGCAATTTACGAAGCATGCCTTCCGAATCAAAGTATACGGCCGGTTATGCTATAGCAGTTAAACTATTACAGGTGCTAATTGGTTAGGCCGACTTGGCTGCCGACTGTATACTTAGTGTGAGTAGCCTATATATTTCGTGCCATTGGGGCTGTTCCTGTAGCATGTGCAGGTGTGCGTTAATCACATTATCGTCGTGGCGTACAGCTGGCCCTGTTTGTACACTAAAGGGAGGTTGCTGCGTAGCCTTGGCTATCGTTTCCTGGATCAGTGGCTGTAGTAGCTCCTTTGGCAGGTTAGCCTCCTGTAACAGTTGCTGACTGATGCCCAGCAGGTGGTTAGTGAAGTTGCAGGCAAACACCGCTGCTAAATGTAACTGCTTGCGTGCTCCTGACCCGACTACCTCTACCTTAGAACTTATACTTTGCGCTAGTAGCTTTAGTGCCTGTAGCGTAGTTTCGTCCTGGGACTCTACCAATAATGGAATCTGTGCAAAATCTACAGGTTTAGACTTGCTAAACGTCTGGAGTGGGTAAAAAACACCTGCTGCAGCATCTTCAATGCTGCTTATGATCTCTAGTGGCTGTGAACCTGATGTATGAGCCACAACAGTAGCAGGGGGCACCTTTATCTCTCCGGCCACAGCGGCAAGAGCACCATCAGGAACCGCTATCAGTACTACATCAGCTACAACATGACGTAGGTCTAGAGAAGCAATAGCTTTGGCCTGTGTCAGTTTACTGGCTAATGCTTCTCGCTGGGCAAGTGTGCGGCTATAAATAGCTGTGATAGTATGCCCTGCTGTTTGTAATGCTAACGCCATATGCCACGCTACATTTCCAGCGCCTATAATAGCTATGTTCATCGTTTTCAGGAGTGTCTGCTGATAATATCTTTGTAAAGACTATAAAGTTGCGGCATGACTGCTTTAGAAGAAAAGCGGTTCATGAAGTCCTGCCTGATGGAGTGGCTGTCATATTTGTTGGTATGCTCCATCATACTTAACATGGCTTCGGCTAGCTCTTCTGGATTATTTCTTTCTACTAACAAACCGTTTGTTTGATTTACAGTAGTCTCCGGACCTCCACATCTAGTCGCAATAATAGGTTTACCACAAGCTATAGCTTCTATAAAAACAATACCAAGGGCTTCATACTGGCTTGCTAGTACAAAGGCATTGCAGGTCTGGTATTGCTGTAACGCCTCCTCTTTATTTATTTCTCCTAGCCATTCTATCTTATCTGCAATGTTTAGATTAGTCGCCAGTTTCTGATACGTGCTGAGGTATTCTCCTACTCCTCCTATAGTTAAAGAAACATCTGCCCTTTGCTCAGCTACAATTTTAAATGCATGTAGCAGTGTGTCAAATCCTTTTTTAGGGTGTATGTAACCTAATGAAAAGAAGCGAAAAGATTGATTAAGATTGGCAGATGCAAGGCAAGGAGTGAAGTATGTTTCATTAACAAAGTTTGATACAACACGAACATTCCTGATTCTATGAGTTTGCATCATTTGTTTCTGAAACTCACTCTCTGCTATATTGACTACTGAGTGAGCATAGGCAAGCTTTAGCTCAGGCTTAAGATCGCCGTGTTTTGTGATGGAGAAAGAATCTGGGAAAGGGCCCATATGCTCTGTTATAGCATATGGTAGTTTTACCCGGTGGCTTAGCTCTTTAGCAACGATACCGGCAGGTCTACCGGTGTGCGCGTGTATCAGGTCAACAGGGCCAAAGTCTGCCTCAAAAGCTTTTAGATTGGCAAGGTTTGCTTTGATGATGCCTTCCATATTCCCCTTGGCAATATGTTGTGTCCATGAAAAGGTTGGGTGGTAGTATACAACATGATTCTGCTGCAGCACCTCCTTGTAAGGTTTAGTATTGGCAGTGAAAATCTTCTTTAAATTGAACAGGTGGTGTTTTGCCTGGAGCGCTAGGTCTAGCCTATTTTGGCCCCAGTTGCTGACGCCGATGTTAAGATCTGCGTAATGTGAAGCAAGCTGCTGCAGCTGTTTTACCAAAAATGATCCACTTACTGGAAAGTGGGCAGAAGGATACCAGGATGGAATAATAAAGATGTTCATGCTCACTCCGTTAATAAACAGAAAAGGCAGGATAAACCTGCCTTTTCAAAGATATTTATTTCTGGCTTATGCTGCCTGTGCTTTTCGTTTTTCTTGCGGTTTAGCTACTCTCGCACCCGCACCTTCGTCTTTGCGGCGTACAATAGCCATCACAAAACCAATAGACATAACAATTGTGCCGATCCAAAGAACACTCACAAAAGGTTTTTCCATTGCTTTCAAGATGATCCAGTCCTTCTGGGTAGCGTTTACACCGATTGTAAATTTGTTGTTCTCTGTGTCGATGTTCATGAAGGTGAGGCGCAGACCAAGATCGGCAATTTCTTCCGGTACACGGCCCATCATCTGGTCTTTAATCATCAGCACTGGATGCGCATGATAATTTTTGTTCTCGCCCAGGATTTTTAAATCTGCTTGCACGGCTACATCCCCCATTGCTAATTGTACACCAGGCACCTGCTTTATTGGCTCTATACCGTTAAACACAGCTACATAATCATTTAAAATAAGCGTATCTCCAGCACTAACTACATACTCTTTTAGCTCACCCCATTCTTTTTCTTCCGGGGCCAAACCTGATACGTGTGTGTACAAATCCATGTCTGCGGAATGTTTGATATCAGGAGAAGCCAAGAGACCCATGTTCTCATTTACCTGTGCACGTGGGTAGAGCGTAAATGCCTTACCAGTCTCGCGAACTTTGTAGTTTACTTGATAATAAGTGTTCTCCGGAGATAATAGCTCCAGGGTATCGCCTGTTTCAAAGTATACTTTGTCTTCTGCCTTAACCTGACCGCGTGCAATAGCTTTATAAGGATCAGCAGTCGGGAAAAGCAACTCACGATCTACATATCCCGGAACACCTATCACTTCCTGAAACTGTCCGTGATAGCTAACGGTATACTTATCCATTTCTACAGGAGCGTTTCGCCAAAGTAGTACGTTATCTCGGTTAAGCTCTTCCGGAAACTCGCGGGAGTACACCATACCAGAGATATTCTGTGAGATAATGTTAGAGTAACCTGAAGAGAACATAATGCCGATCAGCATCATGGCAATACCAATGTGTGCCACCGCACCACCAGATAGCGACACTTTCTTGTGAATCAGGTTCAGGATAATGCTGAGGTTAGCGAATATCGAGAACAAGCCAGCTACCAACAGCGTAATATAAGCTGGGTTATCAATTGTTTCATTCAGCACGCCAAGCTTCGATAACACAATAATTAAGCTGGCGAATAATAAGGTAAGCATGGCAGGAAGTGTGATGGCATCCATAAAGCCCCCTTTGTCGCCTTTACGCCACCACAATAACTGGCCTATACCGGACAACACTGCCACAGCCACTCCACCCCAGAGTTGGAACTTAGTGTAGTGCTCGATCTGATCTGCTGGCAAGGCTACATTAGATTCAATGCCAATAAAGCCTAAGAAGGAATTCCATACCGGAATAGAAGTAGTGAAAAGAACCTGGAAAGCTGCTAAGCACAGTACCACCGCACCGATAAATACCCAGAACTCACCACTGTAAGTTGATAGTTCTTTCTCTGTTGTTGGAATATATTTCCATCTATACACCAGTAAAGCAACTGCCAATACCGCAAAAGCAGCCAGGTATGCAAACAGCTGTCCTGATAAGCCAAGATCTGTAAAGGAGTGTACAGATGCATTACCTAAGATACCGCTTCTAGTGAGAAAGGTAGCGTAAAGTATAAGCAGGAAAGAAGCCATTACAAGAATGTATGAAGCCTTCAGCCCTGACTTGCCGCGACGGTAAGCAATCATCGTATGAATCGCTCCAACTAAAACTAACCACGGAATATATACGGCATTTTCAACCGGGTCCCAGTTCCAGTAACCACCGAAGTTAAGGGTTTCGTAAGCCCAGTAAGCGCCCATTACAATACCTATGCCAAGCACAACTGCTGCAAAGTGAGCCCAAGGCAGAGCTGGCTTTACCCACTCCGTATACTTGCCTTTCCAGAGGCCGGCCATGGCAAAAGCAAAAGGTATAAGGGTAGCTGCAAAGCCCAGGAATAGGGTTGGCGGGTGAATTACCATCCAATAGTTCTGGAGTAGCGGATTCAGGCCAGTACCATCCTGCGGAACAAAATTAGGGTCCATGGCGAACACAGGGGCATCCGTCATAAAGTCGCGCATCAGGATGAAAGGAGAAGAGCCGATTTTCATATCGCCAATCACCACACCCATGATCATAGAAGTGAGAAACAACTGCACAAAGGAGAACATAGCCATTACCGGGGCCTCCCATACTTTGTTTTTCTTGTTGGCATTAATGAGCACAAAGCCCAGCAGTACGTGCCAGAAAATCCAGAGCAGGAACGAACCCTCCTGACCTTCCCAGAAGCAGGAGATCATGTAGTACACCGGCAGGTGATTTGAAGAGTGGCTCCAGGCGTAGTAGTACTCGTACCGGTGCTCGTAAATAATATTAAAGAGCGTGAAGATAATCAGCATCACAGCTGCTCCATGCACATAAAAAGCACCACGTGCCAGATTGCGCCAGCTGTTGTCACCGCTTAGCTCCACCTTGTTACGAGATGCCATGAAATAGGCGTAAGAGGATACCACGGCTGCTACAAAAGCCACAATCACACTCGCATGGCCAATATCCCCAATCAGCGTATTAATCATCTTTAATAGTTAAAAGTTTAAAGGTATGAGTTATGAGTTATGAGTTATGAGTTGAGGAAGGGAAAGAGTCATCACTTTAAACTCTTAACTTTCAACTCTTAACTAAACTACAGGCTTGCTGTATTTTGCTGTACTTCTTTCTCCACGTACTTAGACGGGCACTTGAGCAGAATCTTATCGGCCACAAACACATTCTGTTGCATGTTGCCTGTAATTACTACTTGCTCAGAGCGTTCAAAGTCCTGTGGTTTTGGGTTAAAGTACACCACCTGCTGCTCTACACGGTTTGTGTCAACTAAGGTAAACGTGAAGTAGTTAGGGTCTATCAGTGGGTCGTAGTTCATGCCTACAATGTGGCCCTGCGGGTCTTTCTTCAGGCGGCCTACAACGTGTACTTTTGTCATGTCACCGTCTTCGGCGCGCTCAATGGCGTCACCGAAAGAAACATATGTACTGGCATCACCCACAGAAGACATGATGATAACAATCGCTACGGCGATAACTAAAATCCCGATGATGTGTGTCTTTTTCATTTATAGAACAAGCTTGATACTCTGATTTCTTGAAGTCTAACACGCCGGAACCTAATATAAATCCATGGCGGAAAACTAATTTATACTTAAAATAAAGGTTAATTGCGTACTTGCTTTTCCAGTTTGCTCACCTTTCGGTCAAGCGAAACAAGGTAAAGGATAAGGCCAACCATTACAGTTAAAAGCACGATCACAACTACATAAATTTTTCCATCCTGCCGAAGCGTGTCGGCCATCTCTACTTCATTTTGTGGAGCAGATGAAAACTCCACCTCCGTTTGAGCGGGCTGTGCCTGCACTTGTTGGATGCCTGCTGTGGTGCAAAGTATAGCGCACCATACTGCCAGTATTCTAAACAGTTTCATATAAGCGTTGTCTGAGTATCTCTAGTCTTGATTTTACATTCACGATCCAGATGCCTAGTAGCGTCCAGCCTAACACGGCAGGGTAGAACACCATACGGAGGCTGCTATCCATGTCATAGGTGTTAAAACCTGGATTGCCTCCGTTGCCCGGATGCAGCGAATCGGTTAGGCGAGGAAGTATAAACAGGAGCGGAATAAGCGCTGCAAAGGCAAAGATGTTGTAGACCGCACTGATGCGGGCACGTTGCTGCTGCTCGTTAAAGGAGCTGCGCAGCACCAGGTAAGCAAAATAAATCAGCAAGCCAATGGCTGAGGCGTTCTGCTTCGGGTCATTGCTCCAGTACTCGCCCCAGGTAAATTTAGCCCATTCCATACCTGTAACAATGCCCAGCACACCGAACAAAATACCTACTTTGGCTGCTTCAAAAGCAATCACATCGTTTTTAACTGTTGGGTTGCGCAGGTACTTAATGGAATATGCCACTGATACCAGCAGAATCAGGATCATACCAAACCACATCGGCACGTGGAAGTATAGGTTACGGACTGTCTCGTTCAGAATAGCTAACCGCGGAACATCAGAAAGCATACCAGCCACTACGGTAAAAACCAGTAGGAGCACAGCCAGTATTTTCCACCAATTGTTTTTCATTTCTTTTTTAGATACTAGATGTTAGACTTT
>NZ_JBHTLD010000227.1:0-7535 GCF_042678745.1 Pontibacter rugosus
TTTATTTTTTCGATTTTTCTGTCCTGTTCTTTTGATGCTTCTGCCCAATACAGAAATAAGAGCAGAAGCCACACCAGTAACATGCAGGAGCGGGGAGTAGTAGTGGTGGTAGGTGCAGGTATAGCTGCTATTAAAAGCGATATCTGCGGCAGTTGGGGCTGTAATAACTTTGGCCCAAGCGCAAGTGTAGGAGCTCTTTATAAGCTTACGCCATACTTAGGTTTTAGTGGAAACATAGACTATATGCGTCTGGGGGCAACAGAAAAAGTCCCTAATCCTGATTTGAACATAGCTTTCGAGTCTGAAGTCTTACAATTCTCCGGTTCTATAGTGCTTAATCTGTTGGATAGCTATGCTGGCGCTGGCAATTACCGCTCCAGCCGTAAACGCTTTGTAGTACCTTACGTGCGCGCAGGTATAGGAGCGGTTTACTATACGGCAACTTCCTTCCCGAGGCAGTATGGCGAATTAGATGATTCTCAGACTACGTATGATCCTGAGCGGGAGTACCCTGCTTTTGCTGCTGTTATTCCTTTTGGCGGAGGACTTCGTTTCAGAGTGAATGATGAATTCAGCATTGCGCCTGAGCTGATGTACCAAATCACCTCCACCGACTTTCTGGACAACATAGGCCCGCGCATTGGCGATCCTAATACTAAAGATCACTTTGGCGTGGCTTCTATTAAGCTACAGTACACCCCTGTTATCAAAAACAAGATATTCTCTAAAAAGCGGTAGCGTTTCCATTTAAGTTTAACCACTCATTTCTGCAACCGTAGAGGTAAAGGCAGGTGCAAAAGCATCTGCCTTTATTTTTATACCATATCCAATAACTATGAAAAAGAACGATAAAAATACGCTTTGGTGGCTGGCTGCCGGAGCCGGGGCTTTAGTGGCTGCACGTGCAGCTGTAAGAGAATTAAACGCATACGATTTCAGCGGAAAAGTAGTCTTGATAACTGGTGGGGCGCGTGGACTTGGGCTGGTAATGGCTCGCCAGCTTGCTAAAGAAGGAGCCAGGCTGGTGCTTTGTTCACGTGATGTAGAGCAGCTGGAGAATGCCCGTATGGAGCTTGCTGGCACAGGAGCCGACGTGCTGGTACAGAAGTGCGACGTTACTAAAAAAGACGAAGTAGAGGCTTTTATCACCAACGTAACAAATGAATTTGGCCCTATAGATGTAGTCATCAACAATGCTGGCATTATACAGGTAGGCCCTGTAACAGAAATGACGGAGGTAGATTTTGAAGAAGCGATAAACACTTACTACTGGGCGCCTATATATACTACTATGGCCGTACTGCCAAGTATGAGAGCCCGTGGCGGTGGCCGCATTCTCAATGTTGCATCTATAGGAGGTAAGATAGGCGTTCCGCACCTGGTGCCTTACAGTGCTGGTAAGTTTGCTATGGTAGGCTTGTCAGAAGGGTTAAGGGCAGAACTGATGCAATATAACATTACCGTTACCACGGCTACGCCAGGACTTATCCAATCCGGGAGCCCAAGAAATGCTATCGTGAAAGGGCAGCATAAGCAGGAATATGCCCTCTTTAAGATTATGGATTCTAACCCGCTTACGTCTATGAGTGCAGAGGCAACAGCTAAAAAGATTCTGAATGGCTTGCGTTATGGCGATGCAGAGGTAACTACCACGCTGCCTGCAAAGTTTGGGTCTATGCTGCATAAGCTTTCTCCAGGTTTGATGACGGGTATACTGGGTTTAGCAAATAGTATATTGCCCGGAGAGGGAGGTATCGGAAAAACCAGAGCGAAGGGATATGAGAGCGAGTCTAAGCTGTCGGAGTCTGCGTTAACCGAAACAACACAGCAGGCAGCCGTGAAAAACAATGAGCTGTAACGGTAGGCGCTATACTTGGACTGAAGTATAGGCTAAATTTTATATACTTTTACGTCTGCATCACCTTTAACAAAGCAGATCATTTATACTATGGATATCAAAAAAAGAGAAATAGCTTACGACGGATTTTTCAAAATGTATACCCTGACCGTAGAGCAGGACGGCCATACGTTTACCCGAGAGCAATATGACAGGGGCACAGCCGTGGCCGCAATGGTTTTTGATACAGAAAAGCAGGAGTATGTACTTACAAAGCAGTTCAGAATAGGTTCTGAGTCAGAGCTGGTTGAGATTGTGGCCGGTATGGTGGATGAAGGTGAAGAGCCGGAAACAAGTATAAAACGTGAGATTGAAGAAGAGATTGGCTATGAAGTAGATAAACTGGAATTCCTGCACAAGTTTTACTCTTCCCCGGGAGGATCTACAGAGCTGGTGTGGCTATACTTTGCAGAAGTATCGCATCAGAAAGCAGATGGTGGTGGCAACAGCAGCGAGCATGAGCAAATAGAAATTATGCGCTATTCGCCTGCCGAGCTGGATGCACTGGTTACGCCTGATGCTAAAACCATCATCGCACAGCAATGGGTTAAATTTAAAAACAAAGCTTAAACCTCTACAGCTTATTACAAAAGGCAGCTTTCTCTATATAGTAGTCGAAGGCTGCCTTTGGTATACTTTATAGAATTTATGGTTGAGCTAAGTATAGCATCTGTTCCACACCTGACAGGGGTGGATGGGCTGACTTAAACTCCGTCAGCATTGGCTTTGCAAGTATGGCCGAGGCAGTTAGAGGCACAAGCAGACGCTGGCGCTATGTTGAGCTACAGAAAGTAGGAGCTGGCTATTCAGGTATGGCTTTTCAAGCCAGTTGAGTTATAAACTCGACATCATAGTAGGACACGAGTTAAATACTCGCGCCAGCGGATTAGCGGAAGCATACAATGGCACAACCCGATGTAGTCGCCATAAAAAAGGTCTTCTGCGATATACTACAGAAGACTTTTTACACTTTAAAAGCTGAATACAACCTTTTTACTTCACGTCTCGCACCATACTGTTGGCGTCTGCGCTTCCTTCCAGTGCCAGGTATTCAGCCTGTAACGTTCTTATTTTTAATTTATCTCCAGTAGTTAGCTGGTCTTCCACCTGGCGTCGGCGTTCGTTTAGGCTGCTGTACACATTATCTACATAGTCCCACTCGTTTTGGGTCCAGGAGCGGCGCTTGGCACGCACAGTACCCATAAAGGTAAGGTAGGCTTCGCGCATGTCGGTTGGGTCGATGGTGGAGATTTGTTTGTGCTCGCCTAGCAAAGTGCCTTGCCACTCCTGCACTTTATCCTGGTTTAAGGGTTGCTGCTGCCTGCGCTCCTGGCGCTCTTCCCAACGGCTATAGCGGTTTTGGAGCTCTCTGTATTCCTGCTTTGATTTCTCTGAAAGATTCTCAAAGTTCTCCTCCAGTTTTTGGTTACGCTCACGCAGTTCACCTTTTATGCCCGGCCACTCTTTCCGAATAGATTCATCGCCTTTTGCAGTTTGCTCGTTCAACCAGCCCCTGAAATTTTCGAGTTCTTCTTCAGCGGTTTCTCCGGTCTTTCTTACTTCAATTGTTTCTGTGTCTTCTGAAGTAGCGGCGGTTGCTTCTGTCGAATCCACATCTCGGCGGCTCTCACAGCTCCAAAGGCAGGAGGCAAAGCATAGTATAAAGGTATAGGTAAAGGCTTTCATAAGTATAGGTATTTTTACGTAGCTCAATTCATTTGCTCTTCATACGCAAGGCGTTCATTCGGGATGCTTAGGGCCCGGCAATAAACGATTTGTCTTTGCTAATACCATCCCCATATTTATAATACTTGTTCACGGTGACAGGTAAGGTGCCTCGTGCCGCTATCTTGCCGAATACAAGTTGAGCAGCTGCTGCCTGGGCATGGAAGTGTGGCTGATAAGCCAGCAGCAAGGCTCTGCTTTTCTCGATGCCAGGAAACTGGTTAATTGCATAGGCATTGTCGAACAGCGTAATAGCTGCTTTATCTGAGGCTGCTAGCTGTTGCACTAGTTTAGTGGCATCCTTTGAGTAGCCCATGTTGATACTTGGCCTTATACTTGGGCCATACATCGCTACCAGCACCACATCATACTTGCGCAGTTTCTGCCACAGCTTTTTTGTCTCTTTCGCATTTGCCTTCCGCGAAATGTAGAAATCCGTTGTGTTTATACCTTGCTGCCGCACCTGCCGCTGAAAGGCTGTCACTCTTTTAGCACCGATTGATACAGTGGCAATTTTTGGAAAGCGACGCTGGCGCAGCGGCAGCAGGTTTTTCCTGTTGTTGAGCAGTGTGATTGCAGCCTCTGCCATCGCCATGTTGGTGGTATCTGCACCGGGAGCATTCAAATTGTCCACCAGGTTCTCCAGCGGGATTGGTTTATACTTGTCCAGGCCCAGCCACTGTTTGGCAGCCAGGATGCGTTTGCAGCGCCTGTCTATCTCTGCTTGCGTTAGATCGCCTCGTGCTATGGCGGCCTTTACTGCACGAATAGCTTTTGGCACACTATTCAGGCGCTCCAGCACGTCATTGCCGGCCATTAAAGCGCGGGCTTCTGCCTCACCGGGGCTAAAGTACTTTGTAACGCCTTTCATCACCATGGCATCCGTGAAAATCAGCCCCCGATAACCTAATTGCTTACGCAGCAAGCCAGTTACAATCGGCTCAGAAAGCGTGGACGGTAAGTTTCGGGTAGAGTCAAGCTGCGGTATATGCATGTGAGCTACCATAATGCCTCCAACGCCATACGCTATCAACTGCTTGAAAGGATAAAGCTCCAGCGAGTCTAGCCGCTGTTTGCCAAAAGGTATAATGGGCAGGTCGTGGTGCGAGTCTACATCGGTATCGCCGTGTCCCGGAAAATGCTTGGCAACGGCTATGATGCCTCCTGCCTGCATACCGCGCATGTAAGCCAGGCTCTTGGCCGTTACATCCAGCCTGTCTTCTCCAAACGACCGGTAGCCGATAATGGGGTTATTAGGGTTATTGTTGATATCTGCAACAGGGGCAAAATTAATATGCATTCCAAGCCTTTTAAACTCTGCCGCTACCTCTAGTCCCATTTGGTATATCAGGCCATTGTCGGCAATAGCGCCCATCATTTGCTGCGAAGGGTAGTACATGGTTGAATCCAGGCGCATACCTACCCCTGTTTCGGCATCCATGGCGAGCCACAGCGGCACTTTGGAGGCTGCCTGGTAGCGGTTGGTAAGTATAGCCTGCCGAACCGGGCCTCCCTGAAAAAAGATCATCCCCCCGATTTTATACTTCTTAACCAGGTACATCACGTCGGCCTCATACGTAGCTCCCTGGTCAGAGAAAGCTTCTATAATAATAAGCTGTGCAATACGCTCATCAGGGGTAAGGGTGCTAAAGACGGAATCAACCCAATAAGAGCTGCTGTCTTCCATTGCATCGATAAGAGAACTTGCCCGCACATAAGGCTTGCGCTCTACCGGCAAAACCTCAACTTGCTGTTGCGCGTGCTGCTGTTGGCGGGCATCAGAACCCTCACAAGCGTATAGCACCCATACCAGCAAAGGCAGTAGCCAGAGCTGGGTGTGCTGTCGTTTTTTATGAAGCCTCTTTTTTTGTTGCATATATGTTTTTAACGCTAAACATCCGCGCATCATATCTTTTATTAGCGTAATCTGTTTCCATAGGCCGAAGCAGGTACAAATGTATGCGGCTGTGTTAGCGCCTACTTTACGTTAAAATCATTCATGTGGTAAAGCATATCGTGTCTGTTTTTGTTCATTTATTTATCTTTAAGAAATTGAGCGCAAACTATGTCTACCTTTTTACCTAAGCCCGACGCTACTAACCTAACAGATACCGAACCGAACTTTGGCTACAGTTTTTTGCCGGGTTTGCTGTTTGTGGCGCTCATGTGGCTCATCAGTCTGCTTAGTTATCTCACTGGTGCCGACCTGGGTTTTCTGGGTATTTTGCCGCGCAATTTCTTAGGGCTGATAGGGGTGTTTTTAGGGCCGCTTATACATGGCGGTTTGCTGCACCTGCTATCAAATACGTTTCCGCTCCTGTTGCTTTCAGGGTTTATACTTTACATGTACCGTAAAGTAGCGCATAAGGTGGTGGTGCTGATTTATATTTTGAGCGGCTTGTTAACCTGGCTGATAGGTAGGCAGGCGTACCACATCGGAGCCAGTGGCATAGTATACGGTTTGGCGGGCTTTCTGCTGTTCAACGGATTTTTGAGGCAGCACAGAGGAGCTATGGCTGTGTCTTTAGCTATTCTGTTTCTGTACAGCGGTTTGTTTTACGGGATATTCCCAAATGAAAAAGGGGTATCCTGGGAGGGGCATATAGCTGGCTTAGTGTCAGGTTTGGTGGCTGCTATTGCCTATGGCGAGCGAAACCCTGAGCCAGCAGATAAGCCCTATGCACCCAATTTGGTTCAACGCCACATGAGCAGCACCATTGGGCCACAGTACCAACACATGCTTATCCACTACAAGATACAGCCACAACCTACAGCTACAAGCTATACTTATACTTACACACCCTCTACAGGCACTACAAAATCGCCAACAAAGGAAGGTTTGCTTTCGTCTAATGAAAAGAACAAGACGATCTCAAGCATATGACTAATAAACAACATCATTTAGAAGATCACCAACACCTGAAAAAGGAGGAACACCTGCAAACTAACGCTGACGCGAAAGACCATCCGCAGCAGACAGATACTGATAGCGAGACGGAGCAAAGCAAAGCACCGCTTATCATCACGGCTGTTATTTTAGCTGCACTAGTAGCTGCATACTTTATTTTTCCTGGTTTTCAGGAGGGGGTGAAAGAGGCATGGGATGTATTGACAAGCGGGGATGAGCAGCGCATTACTACCTGGGTAGAGCAGTTCGGTTTCTGGGGGCCTTTCTTTATTGTGGCAGCCATGGTGGCGCAGATGTTTCTGCTCGTAATTAACGTGGTCGCGCTGATGCTGGTGGCCATTATTGCCTATGGCTCCTTTTGGGGATCTATTATAGCCATAACGGCGGTAGTAGTGGCATCCTCTCTAGGCTACTGGATTGGCCACCGAATTGGTGAGGCAGGTGTTACTAAGCTAATTGGGCAAAAATCAGAGAAGAAAATTGTCGGGTTTGTAGACAAATATGGAGTTTGGGCTGTGATGATCGCACGCATCTCACCTTTTTTGTCTAACGATGCCGTAAGTTTTGTGGCAGGCTTAGCCCGGATGGGTTACTTAAAATTTCTGGCTGCTACCTTGGCCGGCATCATACCGCTGACAGTGCTCCTGGCATGGCTCGGCGAAAACAACCAGCGCCTGAAAACAGGGCTTATATGGGTATCAGCCGTCAGTTTGGTGGTGTTTATCGGCTACATTATATACGACAAGTATATCAGGAAAAAATAGTTTGAAACCACCAGCCATACACTGAAGCCAGCCTCTTTACAGGCTGGCTTTTTTTGATGCTTCTACTTCAAATAGCCGCCACGGATGAAGCCTGCTATAGGCTTGATGCGAACGTATAAGTCCTTTCTTAGCAGGTGCAATTACGTGCGAAAGTTGTGCAAAAATGAGCAGGTACATGAACTGAAAATCATGGGGTTAAGACAAATATTGGCATTGAAAAATTAAGATATTATAATTTAGC
>NZ_JBHTLD010000228.1:0-7451 GCF_042678745.1 Pontibacter rugosus
ATTTTAAAGTTTACGAATAGTCTTGATTTAGTGCTACAGCTATAGCGCTAGTATTCATGAACATAGTTATACTTGTGCAGGACAACAAAAAAAGCCTGACCACGTGGTCAGGCTTTTTTGTAAGTATGGTTAACTATAGAGGTTAGCCTACAGCTACCATTTCATTGTTATTTTCGTTGTAAGCCTCAATCGGAGCACAAGAGCAAACCAGGTTACGGTCGCCGTAAGCACTGTCGATGCGGCTAACTGTTGGCCACACTTTGTTGTTGCGCAGGTAAGAGATCGGGAATACAGCTTTCTCGCGCGAGTAAGGTCGCTCCCAGTTCTCTGTCATCACCACTTTCAATGTATGCGGTGCATGCTTCAGCACGTTGTCCTTTTGGTCAGCTTTGCCTTCTTCTATCTCACGAATTTCTTCACGAATAGAGATCATGGCGTCGCAGAACTTATCTAACTCCTCCTGTGCTTCAGACTCAGTTGGTTCTACCATCAGCGTACCAGCTACTGGGAACGATACAGTTGGCGCATGGAAACCGTAGTCCATTAAACGCTTCGCAATGTCTTCTACCTCAACGCCGGCTTTCTTGAAATTACGGCAATCCAGGATCATCTCGTGTGCGCAGCGGCCATTTGTGCCAACATACAGTACCGGATAGTGCTTCTCTAGGCGCGCCTTAATGTAGTTGGCGTTCAGGATAGCCACCTTCGTTGCCTCTGTCAATCCTTCGCCACCCATCATCGCGATGTAAGCATAAGAAATAGGCAAAATAGAAGCTGAACCCCAAGGAGCCGCAGAAACAGCATTGATAGCACCTTCATGTCCTAAATCTACCACAGCGTGGCCAGGCAGGAACGGAGCCAAATCTTTTACTACGCCGATAGGGCCCATGCCAGGGCCACCACCACCGTGAGGAATACAGAAAGTCTTGTGCAGGTTCAGGTGGCAAACGTCAGCACCAATGGTAGCCGGAGAAGTCAGGCCAACCTGCGCGTTCATGTTCGCACCGTCCATATATACTCTACCGCCATTCTCATGGATAATCTGGCAGATCTCAATGATGCTCTCCTCATATACACCGTGCGTAGACGGATACGTCACCATCAAGCAAGAAAGCTCATTTTTATGCTGCTCCGCTTTGGCACGAAGGTCAGTTACATCAATATTACCTTTCTCGTCGCACTTCACGATAACCACTTTCATGCCGGCCATTACCGCAGAAGCTGGGTTAGTGCCGTGTGCAGAAGAAGGAATCAGGGAAATGTTACGGTGATGATCACCACGCGACTCATGATAAGCACGAATAACCATCAGGCCAGCATATTCACCCTGTGCACCAGAGTTTGGCTGAAGCGATACGGCATCAAAACGCGTTACCTCACACAGCCAAGCCTCCAGGTCAGAGAAAATCTGCTTATAACCTAGTGTCTGGTCAGCAGGAGCGAATGGGTGTAGCTGACCAACCTCTGGCCAGGTAACCGGAATCATCTCCGCTGTTGCGTTTAGCTTCATAGTACAAGAGCCAAGCGGAATCATGGAGTGTACTAAAGAAATGTCTTTATTCTCCAGGTACTTCATGTAGCGCAGAATCTCGTGCTCTGAGTGGTGCTTGTTAAATACTTCCTGCTGCAGGTACTCGCTCTTACGAATCAGGCTATCAGCCCACGTAATTTCAGTTTCCCCAGGAAGTTCATCTATACATAACACATCAGCAGACTTACCAGCTACTTTTGAAAACACAGCCAGAATGTCTTTTACATCCTGCAAGTCAGTGTTCTGGTTGAGTGAAATACCAATGTTATGCTCTCCGAAATAACGGAAGTTAATGCCAGCTGCTTCAGCCTCTTTGCGGATGGCCTGTTGCATGTCGGCACTTTCTACGGCAATTTTCAGTGTATCGAAATACTGCTCGTTCTGCTGCTCAAAACCAAGTGCCTTCAGGCCATTTTCCACTTGCTGCGCCAGCGCATGCGTGTTTAAGCCGATGTACTTCAGGCGGCGTGGGCCATGGTATACGGCATACATGCCAGCCATTACAGCTAGTAGTACCTGGGCAGTACAAATGTTAGAAGTAGCTTTTTCGCGGCGGATGTGCTGCTCACGCGTCTGTAGGGCCATACGGTAAGCTCTGTCTCCGGCTGCATCCACAGAAATACCGATGATACGTCCCGGAATTACACGCTTGAAAGCATCTTTTGTAGCAAAGAAAGCTGCATGCGGGCCACCGAAGCCCATCGGTACGCCAAAGCGTTGCGTCGTTCCTACCACCACATCAGCGCCCATCTCACCAGGAGGTGTTAATAAGGTAAGCGATAAGATATCAGCAGCAACAGCTACAAACATACCTTGCTCATGTGCTTTAGATATGAAGTCAGTATAATCAAACACGCCACCGTCGGCAGCAGGATATTGCACCAATGCACCAAACAGCGTCTCGTCCTGCAGGTCAGCGTTGCGGTGATCGCCGATTACTAACTCTATATTAAGAGGTGTAGCGCGAGATAAAAGTACATCTATCGTTTGCGGCAGCACTAGCTCAGATACAAAGAAACGAGTAGCGTTTTTGCGAGAGCCTTTGCGCTGCGAATAGAACATAGCCAGTGCTTCAGCAGCAGCAGTTCCTTCATCCAGCAAAGAAGCATTGGCGATTTCCATACCTGTCAGGTCCATCACCATCGTCTGGTAATTGATCAGGGCTTCTAAACGGCCTTGTGCAATTTCAGCCTGGTAAGGAGTATAGGCAGTATACCAGCCCGGGTTCTCCATAATGTTACGAAGTATAACCGGAGGTAAAATGGTGTCGTTGTAGCCAAGGCCTATGTAAGACTTATATACCTTGTTCTGCTTCACCATCTGCCCGAACTTGTTCAGGAAGTCTTTTTCGGAAAGAGCCTTTGGCAGGTTAAGCGGAGTTTTAAGTCGAATTGCAGCCGGTACAGTTTCGTCGATTAGTTGATCCAGTGTTTCTACGCCAATAGTGCGCAGCATGTCCTGCATCTGCTCTTTATCGGGGCCGTTGTGGCGCTCCTTAAATACATCCGCAGGTTTGGTTTTAAAAATCATAACGGTGATATATTAGTCTGGAATTTTTGGGTTTCAACTTCTTCAGAAACACCTCTAAAGGCTATTCCTGTCTTATTTTACAAAAGTAGTAATAGTTTATTATATTGAAGCATCAAAGCTAAATAGTTCAGCAAGCGCAGCCTGTACTAAGTGAAAAGCTAACCTACTGAAGAATAAGCTGCATCGGCAGGTTTTGTTTATCAACGAAACATAAATAACTGCTTAACAATTCAAGAGAAGTACCCTATGAGCAAACTAAAGATCGGCATTATCAAAGAAGGCAAAATACCTGTAGATAAGCGAGTGCCCCTCACACCAAAAAAATGTGTTGAGGCACAGCAGGAATTCCCTGGCTTGGAGGTGGTGGTGCAGCCTAGCGACATCCGGTGCTTTACTGATGCTGAGTATGAAGAACTGGGAATTCCGTTGCAGCAAGATCTGAGCAACTGTGATGTGCTGATGGGGGTGAAAGAGGTTCCTGTAGAGCAGCTTGTCCCAAATAAGACATACCTGTTCTTTTCTCATACTATAAAGGAGCAGCCCCAAAACGCGAAACTACTGAGAGTTATACTTGACAAAAACATCACGCTAATTGATTATGAACTGCTGAAAACAGCAGAAGGGCAGCGGGTGGTTGCCTTTGGGCGCTACGCAGGTATAGTAGGAGCGTATAACGGAATGCTAACTTATGGCAAAAAGCA
Organism: Pontibacter rugosus; assembly: GCF_042678745.1. Lineage (NCBI taxonomy): Bacteria > Pseudomonadati > Bacteroidota > Cytophagia > Cytophagales > Hymenobacteraceae > Pontibacter > Pontibacter rugosus. The sequence goes on from NZ_JBHTLD010000228.1 coordinate 3,763, forward strand.
TGGCCTGTTCAATTTAAAGCCTGCGCACCTGTGCCACGAGATGGAGGACATGCAGGAGGAGTACTTTAAAGTAAAGCTCCCGCCGATAAAGATCGCGATAACCGGAGGTGGGCGCGTGGCGGGCGGCGCCATGGAAGTGCTCGATAAAATGGAAATAAGGAAAGTGAGCGTGTTCGATTTCCTGTACAAGCAGTTTACCGAGCCGGTATATGCGCAGCTGCACTCCGGCGATTACAACGCCCGGCCCGATGTAGAAGTATGGGACTCGCCAGACTTTTACACTAACCCACACTTATATAAGAGTACCTTCCGCAAGTTTACCCGTGTAACAGATTTACTGATGGCCTGCGCCTATTGGGACCCCAAGGCACCAAAGCTGTTCACGGAGGAAGACGCACGGCAGTCAGATTTTAAAATAGACACCATTGCTGATATCACCTGTGATGTTGGTGGCTCTATTCCCTGTACTAAACGCTCTACTACCATCACAGAACCAGCCTTTGATTATAACCCAGTAACAGCTGAGTTAGAAGAACCTTTCTCCAGACCTGAGAATATTACCCTGATGGCAGTTGATAACTTGCCGTGCGAACTACCGCGTAATGCATCCCGTGATTTTGGCCGACATTTAATAGACAATGTGCTGCCTCATTTCTTTAATGCTGATGCAGAAGGAATGCTGGAGAGGGCAACTATAGCCAGGGGCGGTAAACTAACCGACCGCTACAGCTACTTGCAGGATTATGCCGATAGTGCAGCTAATAATAAGGAGAAGCAGGAGTCAGTATAATATTGAAATGCGAGATTTAGAAATAGCTTTCTGGGCACTGTTGGCTTTTGTAGCAGTGTTTGTTCTTTCTGGCGTAATGGGTAACACAGTGCTGCGACTAATCCTGTGGACTTTTGGAATAACATATGCGCTAGGTGGATATTGGTTATTGATCAAGTATGAGTATCCTAAAGTCTTGTCCATACTTGCCGGACTTGCCATAGGCGCTGCGTTATTTATACTACCTTATGGTATTGTAGCAAATTTAAGCTGGTTAAAAGGGTTGCTGTTTGCAGCCCCAAACTTCTGCCTCTTCCTTTTTCTGTTGATCTGTACTTACCGCCTTCGAATTAGGCAGCGGTTTGGCGGCAATTTTAAACCTTTGCTTATCCGGTCTGCCGTACTGGTTGTGCTTACCAGCGTGTTCGCGTCACTTCCGTTAAACACATGGGCTCACCGGCAGGTGTTGTGGGCTTTTAACCAGCACAACGAATCCCTGCTGCATAACCTCCGCATGTTTGAAGGAAGAGACAAGGTAAATCAATTTCTTAACAACAATGCGTGTGACGCAGCTATTGAGGCAGCCAACACAGCGCGGCGTGAGGGGGAGTTGTGGCTTGAGTGGAGGCAGGAAGATGGCCTTCAGGAACTGTATGGAATAAGTGGGATTATAGAACTTCAGTATTATGCTTATACCTGCAAGGGTAGGGCAACTTATGATGCTGAAGATTATCAGCAAGCTTTATTAGCTTTTAAAGAGGCAGATGCTGTCTTAGATGATTTGATAGGAGCGGATAGCTCCTGGCATGTAAGAAAAGTATGGTCCTGGAAAAGCATAGCAGACTGTCACGCAAAGCTTTTAGCCTATGAGAAGGCGGACTCACTATATTCTCTTGCAATAAGCAAGTATGCGGCAGGTGTTGGTAAGGCAGACGAAGACATGGCAGACTTAGTTATAAGTGCAACCACAAGTGCATCGGCACAAGGAGCCATGCAGGAGGCGAATCAAATGCTAGAGCCACTGCTTGTGTCTTTTGAGAGCAAGTATAAAGCAGGTAAAGGCAGCTACAAAGGCACCATGAAGTTATATGAGCATCTGATTGCCAATCTGCTAAGGGCAAATGATTACAAAAAGGCAGCACTATACCTTCAAAAAGGGAAGCAGTTCACACACAAAGATAGCCTGAGCTACCATGTGCTGCAGCATTATGATGGTTATCTGCAACTATACACCAACAAGTATAAGGCTGCTGTTTTAAGATTGGAGGAAGCAAAAGCCGGCTACAAGAACTTAGAACAACCAGGTAGTGGCAATCATGTGGTGGTCAGGCAAGCGTTGTTCAAGGCATACATGGCTTTAGCAGACTATTCTAAAGCCGAAGATTTAATTAAGGAAGCCCAGAAGCTTTCAAAGAGAATTAATGGATCGGAGTCTGTCTTGTACCACAATGTGTTGCTGGATGCGGCGCAGTTGGATGATCACCTTGGCAAGTATGAAGCTGCAAAAGAGAAACTGGTAAAAGTGCTGCAACGGTACGAAAGACAATGGAGAGACAACAACAGAACAGCCGAAATACTGGCTCAACTGGCTACTATAGAAGATGAGTTAGATAATCAGACTCAGGCAGCAGCCCATGCGAATAGAGCTTATGCTGTTATAAAGTGGTTCACTGGGTATAAATCTGCCAGCGATGATGAAGTTTTGCTAAATATTGCGAACGTCAATATGAGTCTAAAGAACTACGCATTTTCCGACTCTTTATATAGAGCAGTGCTGGCGCGATCTGAAGGAGATTCCTATAAGACTAAAAAGGCAAAAGTGCTATCAGGCATTGCACTAATAGAAATGGAGCAAGGGCAGTTTCAAAAAGCAGGTGAAAAGCTGGAGCAGGCGATAACTACGGCACGTCAGGTAGTAGGGGAAGCGCACCCGATGCTTGCTACCCTATACTATAATAAGAGTAGGTTAAAGCTGTCTGAGGGGAAAACAGAGGAGGCACTGAAAGAAGCTGCTAAAGCCAGAGGGATAGCAAATAAGTATTTTGCTGCAAATCATGTAAATCAAGGAGACATTTATACTTTGCTTGGGGATATCATGCTAGCACAAAGTAAAGCGGATGAAGCAGAGCAATTATACTTAGAGGCGGCAAAGATCTACAAGCTTACATATAAAGTAAATCATAGGAAGCGGCAAAGAATAGAAGAAATGCTGAAGTCAATAAACGCAACCACAGCTAAGCAAGTATAAAAAGCGAAATTGATAAAGGTTCTTAGCCTAAGTTAAAGCCTGTTATTAGAAAGATGGGGAGCAATTATAGTAGTTGGTGCTGATTGCATCTATTGACAAGTTGAGCTGAATAAAGTTTTCTAAAAAACAATCCGCTTCATTTTCAATGGTTTGCGAAAAAGTAGGGATTATTTGCTAGGCTACGCTTGCGGGGTGGGAAATGTTTGCTACTTTTGCATCCCGGTTCAGCAGGAACGGGGGAACGGAAAGAGGGGATAACACAGGCTTGGGTCGCGTTTTGCTGCCTCGGCCCAAAAAGGAAACGCCGAAAAAAAGATTTGCCTCGGTGCTTGCGGAAAGGGAAAAGGTTGCTACCTTTGCAACCCGCTCCGGAAGGGAGAGGCCGGAAAAATAAAGAGAAAAAAGATTCTTGTTTTCCGAAAGGTTTTTCTTACCTTTGCATCCGCTTCCAGAGGGAAGGGTTGCTACGAGAGAGGCAAAAAAAAAGATTGAGAAAGTTTTGCAGATTGAAATAAAGCTGCTAACTTTGCACCCCGCCACGAAGCGAACGGCTCCGAAGGGAATAAAGAGTGACGCATCGGAAGATGGCAAGAGAGGAAAGATGTTCTTCTATAAGTTCTTTGAGAGATTGCTTGAGACAGAAATAACAGAAAAAGGAAAGTCCCTGCCCCG
>NZ_JBHTLD010000229.1:0-7442 GCF_042678745.1 Pontibacter rugosus
ATTAGCATTGCACCTTTATACCTTTTACTCAAGAAATATTAAGACACTTAATAGTTAAACCTGTTTTTGATTACGATACCAAATTTCCATTGTCAGTAAGCTGAATAATATCTTAGCTCGCTTATCTTTTGAAATATCTAATGTACCATTCATTAGACGTTGAACCAACTTAGGATCTATTACTTCCTTATAAAGGCAGTCGCTACTGTTCAGATAATCTTTAAGAAGTGGGTTTAGATCTTTATCAACTAAATTGATGATTGGCACTTCGAACCCCTTCTTCGGCAGTTTTTCATTGCCTGCCGGAAGGTATTGGCTGGCAAGCTTACGCAGCAAGTATTTCGTTGTCCCCCCTCTGATCTTTAAGTCATCCGAAAGGCTTGGTGCAAATTCCATGATCTCTTTAGACAGGAACGGAGACCTTCCCTCTAAGGAACTTTGCATGGAACTTATATCTATCTTCTTGAGGAGGATATAAGGTAGAATCCCTTGAAAATCGGTCAACATTATCTTTCTTAAGCCCGATATGTCTTTTGAGAAATTTCGTTCTACAAGGCTCTGAAAAGATGATTCAGGTTGAACTTTATAATCACTTTTATAATCGAAAAGTACATCTGTACTTGCACTAAGGTACTGCTCAAAATCGTTCCTGCTACTTAGTTTAACGAGTCGGTACAGATAGTTGTACATATTCATTTTAGAGGCAGGAGCAGGTAAAAAAGGTGCTACAGCTTTAGATGCCCCTTTTACAACACTATTCCTAAAAAAAGAATGCGCAAAAGGTACGTACCTCCTGTAACCACCAAACAATTCATCCCCTCCATCGCCGTTGATAATCACTGTAACATGCTTTTTGGCTTCTCTAGCTACATAGTAAGACGGAATCTGAGAATCGTCCATAAAAGGCTCGCCATAAGCGCTAACAATGCTTTCAAAATCATTTGCTAGCTTATCGTAGGAAACCTCCAGTTCTTGATGATTTGTATTTAGAAACTTAGCAACTTGTTTTGCTACGACAGACTCATCATACTCATTTTGGAACTTAACTGTAAAAGTTCTTAAATTAGGTTTTAACACAGAAGCCATCGCGGCCATTATGCCACTATCGATACCCCCGCTCAAAAAACACCCAACTTCTAAGTCACTGCTTTCTACACGCCTCTTTACTGCAATTTTTAGTTTTTCATCGAGTAACGCTAGTGCCTCCTGCTCCTGAAGTTCCAGTACTTGCTCGTAGTAAGGCCCTATTGACCACCACTGTTGTTGCTCGGATAGGGATAAATTCTCTATATCTATAGAGATTCTATGTCCTGGCTGAAGCTCATAAATATCTTTATAAGGTGTATTTTCACCATATACCATACCTGTTTGCAAGTATTCTGCAATGGAAGGTAAGTGTATACTTGGCCTCATGATTTTCTGCAAGAGATTTTGCTCACTACCAAAGTATATACCATCATCCGCAACCCCTATATAAAGAGGCTTTTTGCCTGCTCTATCTCTTAGCAGAAACACCTTTCCCTGCTTTTTATCAAAAAGAGCTATCGCGAACATGCCATCCATGTGAGAAAGCATATCAAGCCCCAGTTGCTTATACATTAGTAGCACTGTCTCTGTATCAGATCGAGTTCTACCTGTAAGACCAAATTTAGTTCTTAACTCTTGATGGTTATAAATTTCACCATTGAATATAATAGCGAGGTCTTCATCGTCCATAGGTTGAGTACCACCCTCAATATCAACGATACTTAACCTGGCGTGAAAGAAATGTACATTATGAGCATAAGTTTTATGTACCTGCCCATCAGGCCCACGGTGGCATAACATCTCTGTTGCCACGTGCATATCTCTTTCTCTTAAAGAGCCAACTTTACCAAAAATCCCACACATACTAAAACAGCTCTAGATCGCCCAAATTAAATGACCAATTATTTATATCTTCTACCCTAGTAATTAGCTCTGCATCATTCACTTCTCGGATAGTGATTTCTGGTGCGTACTTTTTTAATGAAAATATTCTGTAAGCTATTGTCTGCATCAAGCTCATCTTGTAGTTTGGAATGAAGCTTATAACAGGTGTGCCTAGCTTACGTGCAAGACTATGGTACGCTTTTAAGGCAGTTGCTGAGTCAGCAACTCCATCAGACCAAATTTCATCACAAATTCTCAACTCATAGAACCTCCCCCTCTTCTTGAGGTGAAAGAAAACCATTATTGCTCTTTTTTTACCTTCATACACATAAGAACCATAAGGTATTTCAGGAATAAGTTGATAACGCCATCTAAAGTACGCAAGGCTATGATGGGTATGTACTAAACCTTGTGAAGAAGCTGATTTAAAAGGTAAATCATCGAAGTCGACTTCTTGCAAAGAAGTTCTAAACTTTTCAAAATTTTCTAACGCTTTTCCACTAAATGCCAGCCCTATACTTCCAACTACATTTGGTTTGCCAAGTACTTTCCACCCCATTTTAAGGTAGCCTGGTTTAGATTGAGTATTTGGAGTATTGTAGATAAAACAGCAAGGTTCTGTCTGCTTGAGCTCGTGAATGAGAGCTTTTGTTAATTTAGAAAATATACCTTTCCCACGGTAATCTGGATGAGTCGCCGTATCAACAGCTCTGAAGGCAGGAGCAAATTTATCATTAAGCTCCCATCTCCAGCGCATAAAGGCTCGTAAACCTATTAGCTTATCTTTATCGAAAGCAAGCAAGACAGGAGAGTTACCAAAAGGATTATCAATGTGCTTCCACCTCCAGAAAGATTCTACTGGAGCACCTCCATCAGTACCTAACGAAAGCTCAAATAAATCTAGAATTGCGGGTAAGTCCTGCTCCGTTGCTGCTCTTACTTCATACTCCATATTTTGCATACTGCTTATATACAGTCTCTAATTCTTGTACCATGTTTTTCATGCTAAAACGCTGCTCTACTCTCTCACGCGCATTAGCAGCTAAAGTAGTATGCATCTCCTTATCTTGTAATAATAGATTCACGTTTTTTTCAAGGGCTACCACATCACCGGCATTACACAATAGCCCTGATACTTCATGCTCAACTACCTCAGGTACTCCTCCAACGGCTGTAGAAACTATTGCACAAGACATACTCATTGCTTCTAGTAGTGCAATTGGAAGCCCCTCAAAATCAGAAGTCATCAGATAAACATCTGCCATGTTAAAGTATGGCTTCACATTTTCTTGTAGACCTGCGAAGTGCACCTTCCCTTTAGATAGTAAGGGCTCAGCCAGAACTTTCAGCTTTTCATGTTCAGGCCCATCACCAACAATAATGAAAGAAACCTTATCATTCTTATTGCACACACCTTCAGCAACTTTTAAAAAGTTATCGAGTCTTTTTTGTTCACGGAAAACCGCTGCTGTTGCCACAACTAGGTTATCGGCAGGAATTCCTAATTTGGCACGAAAACTTTCATTTTCAGATGTTCTTCTAAAAGCATTTGTATCTACACCATTAAGTATCAGCTTAATTTTCCCTGGGCTAACAATTTTTTTTAGAGCTACTTCAGCGTCTCCAGATACAGGTATTATTAGTTGATTCAGATGAATAGTTAAGCGGCTAGCGAACTTTGTTAAGCTATGATATCGGGAAAAATTATTATGCTCCGTATATATAACAGGCACACCAGTTAGCTTAGCAGCTATTCTTCCTGCTATTCCGGCCCATGGTAAATGGCAATGGACTAAGTTGATCCCCTGTTCACGGATATATCGAATTAAGTTAGGTACTTTTTGAAAAATCTGTATGTTATTAGACGCTTCAAAGCAACTAACAACTCCACCATTATTCTTGATAGCTTCAACCATTTGGTTTTTCCAAGGGAGGAAGTAGATGTAGTGGAATTCAAACTCAATTTTATTATGATACTTCAACGTCTCAGGTAGCAGCATCTCAGCTCCACCTCTACCTAGAGATTTTATGATGTGAAGAACTTTTATCTTTTGCGACATGAGGATCTATTGTTTTACCTAATTGCTTGGTTACTCCATGAACCGTTCCACGTAAAAACCATTCTAACTTTGCTGATTTATTATTTTCCTTGAGCAATATAGCTCCAAATAATTTAACCCAACTTCTAACTAACTTATAGGCTCGTAAAACTGTGCGCTCCTTCACATATAAGCGCATATAAAGCATATTTCTTACTTCATAATAATACCGCCAGGGTTGCCTGTAATTTGTAACTCTTGCCGTAAAATGAACGCCCTTGGCAGCCGCAACCCATTTAAGAGGATAATTGAATTTATCTCTCATCCTGTCCATTAGGTATTCCGAATCCTCGGCCCAGAAAAAGAAGTCTTTGCGCGGGTAACCCACATGCTTTATAACCTGCATGGGTATAAGTACACCCCACCATCCCGGCATTCTCCTTGTCGCAAAATCTTTTTCACGTATGTATGGAAAGACTACTGTTTTATCATTCGTAGAGTTAAGCAGAATCTCTAAGCAGCTATCGAATGGGAAGAAATCGTCATCCATCATCCAAACATAATCAACGTTTGTTTTTTCTGCGAAATACTTAACCCCCTCATAAAACCCACCTGCCGGGCCTGTATTTTCGCTTAAGTAAATTTTTTCAATGTTATCCATTAAATCAAGATACTCCCGCGTTCCATCTTGTGAATGATTATCAACTACTAAAACTTGAATAGATTTATGGGTTTGCGCCAAAACCTTACAAAGGGTTATCTTAAGAAGCTTCAGGCGATTGCAGGTTAGAATTATAACCCCAACAGATTCATTCATGAGAAATTTATATTATGGCCTGAGCTGTTCTTAAACTCCACTAGTAAGACTTTGATATAGATTAGCAAAAGAGCTGGCTATATTATTATTCATATACTTCTCTTCCACCATGCTTAATGCACATTCAACTAAGCTCAAAGCTTTTGATTTATTAATTAGACAGCTATTCACAGCTTGGGCAAACGCTTCTTCTTCTCCACGCTCTACTAACCAACCGGTTTTATCAGGTATTACAATTTCACTTATTCCTCCCACATTATTCGCAACAACAGGTGTTTCATACAGCATTGCTTCTAAAATTACGCCTGGCAAACCCTCAATTATACTAGGCAGCAGAAGTGCATCTCCATGCGCAATGTACTCCAGAGGGTTGTTTATGAATCCTGTAAAGCTAATCTTACTTGATAACTCCATCTGCTGCACAGCCTCTTCTACTTCTTTTCTAAGTGGTCCATCACCAATAAGCCAAAGGTGCATGTTAGGGGTTGTATCAACTATCCTTTTATATATTCGCAACAGCCCAAGGTGGTTTTTTTCAAAAGTAAAACCTCCAACATGTACTAAATTGATAGAGCCAGAGAATGCAGTACCGGTAAAAGGATCGTTAACATGCAGTTTAGGCTCCAGACCTATCGGAATAGTTAAGGTTTTTTTTGCCAGTTCTGGAAAGAGCTTTACTATATCACCTCTTGAAAAATCGCTTACTGAGGCAACAGCATCAACTTTACTGAGTAGAAACTTGGTGTATATTTTTTGTAGTGGATTCTTTAGGTAAGAACTTAGCGTGCTTGCATTACGAAATACAATTGGCTGATGCCATTTGTACATAAGCTTTGAAAACACAGCATATTTCAATGTATCTCCAGCATTAGCTTGTATCACATCAGGGTTCATTTCTTTTACAACATCCGCTAATGCTTTCCAACCATTTTTATCCCAAAGGCGAGCTTGTACGTTTGCACCGAGCAAAATGTAATCCTTCTTAAACTTACCAGCTTCATTTTCAGCATACAGTGCTAGTAATTTAGATGTGTGCCCTTGCTGTTCTAAATTTTCAGATAATTGAGCTGCGAAAGTTTCAGCACCACGAGGTTGTGGCTTTTGAATTAACTGCAGGATTTCCATAACAATATATTAATGTAAGCAGGCAATATCTTTTGATCCTGACAGTAAATTAGAAGTAAAGAAGTCATTGAGCTTAGCTTCATGAAAAAGAATCAATCAGGGCCTAGTATGTTTTAGCTATAGTAGCATTCAAACTTGCTAACTTTAAAAACCGCTGTGGCAGCTTGACCACACAAGTATTAGCCTCTACTTATTGGCTGAACTATCTACTTAACTTGCAGAATTTTGTTTACTCAATTTCTGGTATAGCTGTAACATCTTTTCGTGCACCACCTCCAAATCAAAGTTTGCTTCAAAGTTTTCTCTGCTTTTGATTCCGTATTTAGTACAGGATTCAGGAGACTTATAAAAAAACTCTATCGTCTTAGCTATCGAATTGACATCATGCGAGTCAAAAAGCTCAGCATTCTGCCCTTCTTTAACTACCTCTCGTAGCACATCAATATTATTACAAGCAATAGGCAAACCTGCAGCTTGAGCTTCAATTACAGCTCCTCCCAAACCTTCATAAAATGAGCTGAAAGCAAATAAATTGCAGCTATTTAGTATTTCAGGAACATCATGTCTGTATCCTGCAAGGCAAACAGCAGCACCTAAATTATTTTGAGAAATATAGGCTTTCATTTCATTTGTACAAGTTCCGTCTCTACCTAATATGATAAGCTTTATATCAGTGAGCCCTTTTTCAATGAGTATTTTAAAGGCCTTCAGAAGCTGAACCTGTCCTTTTTGGAACTCATGCCGACCAGTGTTCACTACTATAAAATCAGATTTATTAATTCTGAACTCTTGCATAGATTCTTTAGGAGACACTTTAGCAGAGTCTCTCCCTCTATAGACAACAGTTATTTTATTGGAAGGTATTCCTAACTGCTCAACATAGTGGCGCTTCACTGTATCAGTTATACTATGGAAGTGATCTACAAACCTATTAGCTGTGAACCTATCAATCAATTTGTAAAGTCTCAGACCTGATTTATTAACTTTTGGGTCCAAAAACCTTTGTTCAGAATAAGTTGTGTTAACTAAACTTTCCAGGTGCACAAATTTAGCCTTCAGCTTACTGAGTCTTACGCGTAAATTTGAACGAAACAGCACTGAGTGCACAACTGTAATTGCTTTTTCCTGAATTACAGAGGCTATATAATTAACTTGCTTCGGAAAGTTAAGGTGGTCTAAAAAGTGTATGTTGTATCCCTTTGATAACATGTCCTGCTGTACACCTACACTCCTTCTATCTAAACAGATAATTTCAAAAGGTACCTGTACACGTGCTAAATAATCACAAAGAACCTGGGTAGATCTTTCAGCTCCCCCAGAGCCAAGTGAGTCAATTACTACCAGAACGTTAAGTTTATTCATATAATCCTTTATAGGGTGTTCGGATTTCTAAGAAAGTCTAATTTCAGAAGTGTTAAGCACGGCCAAAGAAAGGGTACTAAGTAATCTTTGTGTGTTTTTTGTCTTAACATTTAGCTTTTAAGATTTCCTGTTCCATATCTTGTTCATTTGAAGCAATAAAACATAATAGCTCCAAACGCCACTCTGCA
>NZ_JBHTLD010000230.1:0-7441 GCF_042678745.1 Pontibacter rugosus
ATTAGGTATCATAAATTAAAGAAGAATGTGCTCTCATACTTAGAGCATGTTTAAAATTCATGTTTTGCGCTGCAAACTACCTGTAAAGGAACCTGGCTTCACGCTTTTCTCGCCCCATAGCGCTGCTATGAAGCTCTAAAAACGCTTTGCCAGAACCCTTTCCATTCAGCTTTCGCTTGCAAAAACGAAATGTAAACAAGCTCTAAGGGATGAAGTTTGAGAGCGTATAGGTATTGTTTAAAAGAAAGCAGAGTTGCTACTCGCTGATTGGCGGCTCTGGAAGATCCTCCTCCTTCTTCGGAAACATAAGTGAGGCAATTACAGAGATAGCCAACACACCACCAACTCCTAGCAAAGCATAGCGCATATCAATATGGTAAATATCGCTCAGGAGCAGCTTGGCACCTATAAAGACAAGTATAACCGACAAGCCATAGTGCAGGTAATGGAACAATTGCATAATACCTGCCAAGGCAAAGTATAATGCTCTCAGACCCAGCAAAGCGAACACGTTAGAGGTGTACACAATAAATGGGTCTTTCGAAATGGCAAGTATGGCTGGAATAGAATCAGCGGCAAAAACCACATCTGTGCTCTCCACCATAATCAAAACCAGGAACAGCGGTGTCGCAAACCACTTGCCATCTATCTTCGTGAAAAATTTGCCTCCCACTGGTGCTTTTGTAATGCGCATGTGCCTGCTTACCCACTTGATCAAAGGGTTATTCTCAGGGTGCACCTCGTCATCTCCGTGAGAAAAAGCCATTTTGATGCCCGTGAAAACAAGGAAAGCTCCCAAGATATAGATGATGAAGTGGAATTTAGCGATCAAGGCCACGCCCACAAGTATAAAGAAAGCCCGCAGCACAAGTGCCCCAATAATACCCCAGAATAAGATCTTGTGCTGAAACTTAAGCGGCACTTTAAAGAAATTGAAAATCATGATGAACACAAACAGGTTGTCTACGCTCAGTGATTTTTCGATCAGGTAACCTGTCAGGAACTCCAGGGCGGGAGCAGGGCCTTGCCAGAAATAGATAAGTGCGTTAAAGCAGAGTGAAAGCACAATCCAGAACAAACTCCAGAGTAGCGCTTCTTTAATCTTTACCTCGTGCTCTTTCCGGTGGAACACAAAAAGGTCCAGTCCCAGCAGCAGTAGCACAAAAGCATTGAATATGATCCAGAATAATATATTATCCATAAAATTAGGGTGATTGGCTTATACTGATGTTTTGCAGCCTATGGTGCTATACCTTAGGCTGTAAAATTAGTTGGTAATAGCTTTGCTTGTATACCTCCCTAAGAAAATGGTTTGATTCCTCTGCGTCAGAAACGGAAACTGGTTCTTTGTTGTAGTCAGATTTGCTGGCAACTCTTTGCCTGATGAAGTTACGTAGGCAAGGAGCTGCTTTATGGCCGGCTGTGTAGCAACAGTTTTGTTCCCGCTGTTTACTCTAACTAAAAGTTAGATTGTGCAGGTGCCATAAGCTTTTAATAGCGGTCGAAATGGCGGAAGTAGCTGCTGATTTTCATTTTGAAAACACCCAGGATGGCTTCTTTAAAAATGCCTGACGACATTTTAGAGGTGCCTTTGGTGCGGTCGGTAAAGATAATAGGCACTTCTTTTATTTTAAAGCCATACTTGTAAGCCAGAAACTTCATCTCAATTTGGAAGGCATAGCCCACAAAACGGATTTTGTTTAGCTGTATTGTTTCCAGCACCTTGCGGCGGTAGCACTTAAAGCCTGCTGTGGTGTCATGTATGGGCATGCCTGTCACCAAACGGACATAGTAACTGGCGAAGTAAGACATCAGCACACGACTCATGGGCCAGTTCACCACGTTTACACCCTGCACGTAGCGGCTGCCTATGGCAACATCATACCCATCAGTAGCACAGGCAATATACAGGCGAATCAGGTCGTCCGGGTTATGGGAGAAGTCACAATCCATCTCAAAGATGTACTCATACTCGTTTCGGAGCGCATACTTAAAGCCATGGATGTAGGCAGTGCCGAGGCCCAGTTTTCCCTGGCGGGTTTCCAGATGCAGCCTGCCGGTAAATTCCGTCTGCAGTTGGCGCACAATGTCAGCCGTGCCATCCGGTGAACCATCATCAATAATCAAGAGTTCGAACGGGTGACTTAAGGACATCACCTTGCGAACCATTGCTTCTATATTCTCCCTTTCATTATAGGTTGGGATGATGACCAACGAGTCTTTCATACCTCAAATATAGGCAATCAGCTATTGAGGGCATGACGCAACCTTAAATTAATTTTATGCGCCAGCTCTTTGGCATGCCTGATACAGCTCGGCACGGATACGCCGCCAAGCCAGTTAGCTGCTACAAAAAGACCTTCTGCTTCCAGGCTTTTAGCCATGTTGTGGGCATCCTCTATGTATAAATCATATTGAGGGATAGACTGCTTCCAAAGGTGCACGTGCTGGAAATTAGGTTTTTCTGCTGTAATGCCATGTAGCTTTTTCAACTCCTGATGCACCTGGCCGGTAATTTCTGTAGGGGCGGCGAGTGCGCTTTGTTCAGCTTGGGCTCCGCCTACAAATGTTGTAAACAAAACCTCGTGTGGTCGGCAGCGCCCTTCAAACAGTGAACTGCTCCAGATAGAACCTGCGGCGAAGGCCTCTTCTATTATGGGGTGCAATACCCCGAAGCCATTGAGCTTGTTGCTTACATCGCGTCGGTTATACGCTGTGTGTACCACAGCCATAGGCGGGTAATGAATGTTATGGGTGGCGGCCGCCATGCCAGGAAAAGTATACTGAAGCAGTTCTACCGCTTTTGGTGCAGGCAAGGCAAGTACCAGCATATCATACTCTTCATTGTCAGCATCATTTACAGCAGCACAACTGATAATGTACTTGCCCTGGTTACGTGTTACCATTTCTACCGGGTTATCTTTATGCAGTGAGATAAGCTTCTGCGCAATAGCGTCCGGAAGTGTTTGCATCCCATCCACAAAAGAGATAACCTGCTGCCGTCCGGTTTGCTGTTTTTCTACCACCAACCCTTTAAGTACTGAACCATGTGCTTGCTCCATGCCTTTGAGCTTCGGGAAAGTTTTGCTGACTAGCAATTTGCTTGGATCACCGGCAAAAATACCTGTAACAACAGGATTTACAGCATAGTCTACCACATCCTGGCCAAAACGTCGCGCAAAAAACTCGGATACCGTTTCGTTGGCATAGTCGGCAGGTGGCACGTTTTTTTCCTGTAAGATACGGTACTTCGCTTTCCATGAAAAAAAGTTGTTGGAAAGCAGCGATAGCGGGGTAGAGGGCAGCTTTTGGTAGGTGCCTTCTCGTAACACATAGCGGTTGGTACTCACTCCGGTAGCGGGTAATACTTCTTTTTCCAATTTCAGGTCACGGATCAGCTCTTCCAGTTCAGAGGAGTATTGGACGGCATTTGGCCCTAATTCTAGCAAATAGTCACCGGCTTGTAAGGTGCGGATGTTTCCACCAACATGAGAGCCAGCCTCAAACAGATCATACGGAACCCCTAGCTTTTGTAAATGATAAGCCAACGCCAAGCCCGATATACCTGCTCCTACTATTGCTACTCTCATCTCTGGTTTCTGTTTGCTTCTCTTAACTAAGGATGTACGGCGTAAAAGTACAAGAATTGTAATAACTAATCTACAGCCTCTGCTTCCTTAGCTTGAACGCATAAATTTGTATTTTAGCGTTTCTATTGTGATGAACTATACTTATGCAAGTGCAAAAATGCGTTTTCCTGGACCGCGACGGTGTGCTAAACCGTGAGCGCGGAGACTATACTTATACGTTAGATGATTTTGAGGTGCTGCCCCGCGTACCCGAGGCACTCAAACTGCTGAAAGAGAACGGTTATTTATTAATAGTGGTTACAAACCAGGCAGGCATTGCGAAGGGGTTGTATCAAGCAGCAGATGTGCTTGCTTGCCACCAGAAGTTGCAGGATAGCTGTGCGAGCTTGATTGATGCCATCTATTTTGCACCGAATCACCCCTCATTTTCAGCCTCCTTATCTCGTAAACCAGACAGCCTGATGCTCGAAAGAGCCATAGCCAAGTATAACATAGACCCTGCAACATCTTGGATGATAGGGGACTCACTGCGGGACTTAGAAGCAGCTGATAAGGTTGGCGTGAAGGGAGTTTTAGTTGGAAATAAGTACGCGTCGGCTACACATAAGCTTCAAGTACAGGACCTGTGGGAGGCCGTGCAGTTTATACTTGCAGGTGTGTAAAAATCACACAGAATGAGAGGTTGATTAGAGTAAATATTTTAGCGATATTTAAACTGAACAGCATCAAGTTTATAGAGATGCAGCTTTAGTGATGGTAAGCGTATGTTGATGTTTAATTTCATCTTTATGAACATAAGATCACGCTTGGCGATGATTCTGGTGGTCCTGTTCTATGGGTGCAATAATACCAATGCTCCGCAAAATCTATCTCCATTAATTAATAGCATATCCTTCGAGGAAGTTGGTAATACTATAGCGTGTCGCAGAGGGATTAAAGATGCAGTAAAGGATTATCAGGCAGGGGAGCTGGGGCTATACTTTTATGGCTTGCCAAATCCAGAGTTCAACACTTGGGTACGGCTGATGATAGAAGAATATGGCTTAGAGCTCAAAGGTGGTGGTGACATTGTTGAACCAGAAGGGAAGTGCTACAATAAGGTGATGTATGAGCTGATAAAGCAAAAGTATGGAAAGAACGCTTTTGAGCGAATAGATACGAAGGTGGACAGCCTGTTTAAATTAGGTTTGGGAGACAGAGATGTAAAGTTCAAAGGTGGAGATGAAGGATTAATGAAATACATCTACTGCAACTTGTCAGACAGCTTATTGAAAGAAGATAGTGAGGCACCCCTGATTGTAGTCTCATTAGTGATAGATGAACAAGGTAAGATTGAGGAATCAGAAATCCTTTTCAAAAGAAACATTGAGCAGGATGAAGCCCTATATGATGAAGTGGTTGAACAATTGGTAGAGAAGATGCCTGATTGGACTCCTGCTTCTCATAATAAGGTAGCAATAAAGCAGCGATATACAATCCCAATAAAGTTTAGTAGGAAGTCAAAAAGAAACAACTGAGACTAACCCAGCAGAATTATGAAAGAAAGAATGAGTGCCAATGGAAAGTATTTTACAGCACCAAACCTGTACATACTTTGGGCAATCGTAACGGGTTTTTCTATTGTGGTTGTGCCGCTAATATTAGGACTCACTTCCTCAGGAGGGGAGCAGAAGCCATTAATTTGGATAGCATTTGCTCTTAAATATATAATTTTGGGTTTCATGCTGTTAAGTATTCTAACAACGCTAGTGTTTAAGGAATGGGTAAAGAAGTGCTGGCACATTAATTTGTTTGTATTTGGTCTAACAGCATGGGTTCTGTTTAGCTACTATTTTCAGTAACTCAGTAAAATTGATGACAGTATGGCTCTGCATAAGCCTGAAAATATAGTATGCGCATTATACACAACTCATTAGTATATGAATTGGCGAAAGTGGGAAATTTACACTTGGTTTGCTTCGAATTATAAGTTGAACTGAGCTAACGCAAAGAAGCACGAATGCATTAGCTTTAATATAGTTTGCCTGTACTAACACCTAATCAAACAAAAAAACCGGCTTAAAGCCGGTTTTATATGTATGTCAGCTTAGGAGAGCTTAGATGCTTACTTTGTTGTCAGCAGCTGTTTCTGCAGCGTTAGCTACCACAGTAGATTTCTCCTGTTTCGGAGTCTCTACTTTTGTGTAGTCGTAGGCCGGGCAGTAGGTTTTGCAAGAGGCCATGCCTAGCGCTAAGCACACAGCACCCATTAAAATTACTTTCTTCATGATCGTGTAAATTTTTGAAGGATTTAGCATCAAAAATAGCTGATTTACACCAACTTCAAAATGCATTTACTAAATCCTTTGAATGAATCAAATTATACTTCGTAACCTAATATTTTAAGCATAGCATCGCTGGATTGCTCCGGTGCAAACTGCCATGTTTTTAACTCACCGTTATCATCACGATCCACCAGAATGTGCTGTGGCGAAGGAATCAGGCAATGTTTGATGCCTCCGTATCCACTTAGCTGCTCCTGGTAGGCTCCTGTATGGAAAAAGCCAATATAAAGCGGCTCATCTTTCGGTATCTTAGGTAAAAACACCTGGAATGAGTGCATTTCGGAATTGTAATAATCCTGACTGTCGCAGGTCATACCTCCTAATTGTATCTTACGGTAATCCTTGTCCCAATGATTCACGGCGAGCAATGGCCAACGCTGATTTAGTGCCCAGGCATCCGGCAGGTTTGTAATAAAAGACCCGTCGATCATATACCACAGCTCTTTATCGTTCTGTAGTTTCTCGTCCAGAATTGAGTAAATGTTAGCAGCGCTTTCACCTACTGTAAAGATGCCAAACTCAGTAAAGATATTTGGTTCAGGCACGCCTTCATCGTTGCAGATGCGCTTGATGGTGCGCAGCACCTCCTCTACCATGTAGCGGTAGTCATAATCTGCCTGTATGGAGGTTTTGATAGGGAAGCCACCGCCTATATCAATGGTATCCAGCTCAGGGCAAACCTTCTTTACCTCAGCATACTTGCGCACAAAGCGGGTAAGCTCCGACCAGTAGTAGGAGGTATCTTTTATACCTGTGTTGATAAAGTAGTGCAGCATCTTCAGCTCAAACTTAGGATCTGATTTTATCTGCTGCTCATACAGGTCTATCACATCTCCGTAGCGAACACCCAGGCGCGAAGTATAAAACTCAAATTTAGGCTCCTCGTCTGATGCCAGGCGAATACCTACCTTAGTTTTTACGTTAATGTGCTCCTTGTAGTACTCAATCTCACCTAAGTGGTCAAGTATCGGCATGCAGTTCTTAAACCCATCGTTCACCAATTCAGAAATCCACTGGCGGTAACGCTCACGCTTAAAGCCGTTGCAGATAATGTAAGTGTCCTTGTTTATTTTCCCCTTTTTGTAAAGTGCCTTGATAATCTGCATATCGTAGCCCGAAGACGTTTCGATATGGATATCGTTTTTCAGGGCCTCTTCCAGCACAAAAGAGAAATGCGATGCCTTGGTGCAGTAGCAATAGGTGTAAGTGCCCTGGTAATCCAGCTTTTCCATGCTCTCTTTAAAGAACACTTTAGCCCGCTGAATTTGGGAGCTTATCTTCGGTAAATATGATAATTTTAGAGGAGTGCCATATTGCTTAATGAGGTCCATCAGCGGAATTCCGTTGAAAAGCAGCTCATTATTTTCTACTTGAAATTCATCCGTAGGGAAGTCAAAAGTCTGATGTATTAGATCGGTATATTTATCCATTTATGGTTCTTGTGATATAAGAAAACATGCAATATTGATGGTTATTTACCATCTTTGCAAAAACTTTGTTCAATTTTAGATGGAACGTGAATTGATT
>NZ_JBHTLD010000231.1:0-7407 GCF_042678745.1 Pontibacter rugosus
ATAAGTAATAAGTTATGAAGTATAAAATGGCTTGTTCGTCAAGTTTCAATCAGGTAGCTGACTAAGTAAGCTTGTCTGTACCTGTTTTTGTTCTTGCTGTTGAACAGCTAAAAATAAACTAATTGCTTATGATTACCAATTACCATGGTAAAGGGTTACTTTAAAATAGCTGTGCAATTAACACAACACCTGAAGCAGAATAAATGACTATTCTCACTAAACATTTATATTACTGATTTTAGCTATAGAGCTATTTTTACGCACCTGCTTTTACTCCATCACATACGTGCTTATGGTGGAGACAATCATGATGATAATATAGATAATAATAAACCACCTAAAGAGCCGCTTCCTATTGACAGAAGTTTTAAGGAAGGGGTAGAAGAGGAAGTAAGCTATACCTGCAACTACAGCTAAAATTACGAGTGCTTTTAACATTTTGTGGCTCTGTGGTTGTGTCTCTGTTGAACCTAATTGTTCCAGGTTATTTTTTCCTGCAATGGCACCAGGCGTTTTCCTTCTCTTGCCGCGTTATCGGTATAACCTAAGTATAAAATACCTAAGACTACATCTTCTTCGCGCAGCTTTAATAAGGACTTCATACTTGGTTTGTAAGCCATACCTCCAGAGCCCCAATAACTGGCAATACCGAGGGCTGTCGCTCCTAAAAGGAGATTTTGAATGGCACAGGATGTGGCGGCAATTTCTTCGAGTGCAGGAATTTTAGGTAGGTTGCCTCGCTGCATATACGCAACTACTATGTGCGAGGCCTTATCGCCCATGTGCAATAGTTTCTCATACTTGTCTTCCTGAAACTGGTCTCCATTCTCCTGCTTGTACAGCGCTGCGTGTTGGTGGCAAAAATCAGCGGCTGCCCCTGCGGCATAAACCATAAAACGCCAAGGCTCTGTGTGGCCGTGGGTGGGAGCCCAGTCTGCGAGCTGCAACAGCTGCTCAACCTGCTCGTCAGGTATGCGCTGGCCATTCATCAGGAGTGGTTTTGTAGTGCGACGCGTTTCAATAACTTCTTTTATACTTTCAAAAATCGGGTTCATTGGTTAAGAGTATGATGTTTGCTTTAGACAAGCGGTAAGGTAGACATTTTTCGCAGTGCAAAGTTAAGCTTGTTAAGCAGAGTGTTGTACTTGATGAACGCGATCGGTAGCGTATCATTTTACTGTTGCCTTATAAATACAGTTCCTGTATACTTACCGCGCGAACTTTTGAAGTATGGCTTTAAAGAAAATGGCTAAGCAGCAGGTGTAAATAACCAGCGGCTTAGCCATTTTCTACTTAGAGAATTATCAGAAAAGATGTCTCCGATCCAATGCGTATACTTTATCTCAGGTTAAGGTCTTGCAGCAGCTGCTCTACCTTTTGCTTTAGCTTTTGCTCTGTACTTTCATAATCGCTGGCAGAGGCAAGAGGCTCATTCACGCTCACGTAGAACTTAATCTTAGGCTCTGTGCCAGATGGGCGGGCAGATATTTTGCTACCGTCTTCCGTCAGGTATTGCAGCACGTTAGAGCTTTCCAGCGTTAGCTTTTGCTCTTCGCCGGTCATTACCAATTTGCGGGTGCTCATTTTGTAGTCACTCACTTCTACTACGTTTGAGCCAGCCATTTGCTTTGGAGGGTTGCTGCGCATGTCTGCCATCATCTGCTGAATTTCTTCGGCACCACGTTGGCCTTTCTTCGTGATGGATACAAGTTCCTCCTTATAGAAGTTATACTTCTCATACATGCTCACCATCATCTCAAACAGGCTTTGGCCGTTGTCTTTGGCCACAGCAGCCATTTCAGAAATCAGCGCACAGGCAGAGATGCCATCTTTGTCGCGCACAAAATCGCCGATCATATAGCCGTAGCTTTCCTCGCCGCCGCCGATGTATACTTCCTGGCCTTCTTTCTCGCGGATAACCTCTGCGATATACTTAAAGCCGGTCAGGGTTTCATACATGGTTACACCATAGCTCTCAGCAATCTCCTTGATCAGGTCTGTCGTTACGATAGTCTTTACCACAAACTCTTTGCCTGTCAACTTGCCTGCTTTCTGCCATGCCTGCAGCAGGTAGTTAATCAGCAATGCACCCGTCTGGTTACCATTCAGTAATACAAACTCTCCCTTTCGGTTTTTCACCGCAATACCAACTCTATCAGAGTCCGGGTCGGTGGCAAGCACCAGGTCAGCATCAATTTCAGCAGCCTTTTTTAGTGCCAGCGTCATCGCTTCCTTTTCTTCCGGGTTAGGATAAACAACAGTCGGGAAGTTGCCGTCAGCGGTTGCCTGCTCTTCTACGATGTGCACATTGGTAAAGCCGAAACGTTGCAGCACTTCAGGCACCAGTGTTATACCTGTGCCATGCAGAGGTGTGTATACTATCTTCAGATCGTTCTGGCGCTGAATAGCTTCTTTTGAAACAGACAGCTTCAGCACCTGCTCTATATATGCCTCATCCAACTCTTTGCCCAGCATGTGAATCTTAGCTGCATCAGGCTGAAATTTAACTTCATCTATAGAGGTGATTTTACCTACTTCTCCGATGATGTTTTTGTCATGTGGGGCTGTTACCTGGGCACCGTCGTTCCAGTATACTTTGTAGCCGTTATACTCTTTCGGGTTATGAGAGGCCGTTACTACCACACCGCTCTGGCAACCCAAGTGGCGAATCGCAAAAGAAAGCTCTGGAGTAGGGCGCAGTGCTTCAAATAAATATACCGTTATGCCATTAGCCGAGAAAATATCAGCAGAGATGCGGGCAAACTCCGGGGAGTTGTTACGGCTGTCGTGGGCAATTGCTACTTTTATTTCCTGATCAGGAAAGTTCTGCTTTAAATAATTGCACAGCCCTTGAGTAGCCATACCTAAAGTATAACGGTTCATGCGGTTGCTGCCTGCACCCATGATGCCACGCAGGCCGCCTGTACCAAACTCAAGATCACGGTAAAACGCATCCGACAGTGTCTCATGCTCCTCACGCTCCAGCATGCCGTTAATTTCGCTCTTCGTAGCTTCGTCGTAGTTTCCGGCTAGCCACTGGTCAATCTTCTGTTTTATAGATGTCTCTATCATAGTCTTTTTATGCTGATGTTTAGTAGCAGTATCTTATATAAGTACAACGGGTCAGAACCAGAATGGCTCAGACAAAAAATCACACCAGCTCTGGCTTTGCACAATAGGCAACGGAAGAACTGGTGTGAAATATAGTAATATCAAAATAAAGGTATTTTAGCCACAATTACACGCGGCTATACTTGATTTTAAGCTTAAAGGTTGCCTCTTAGCTCCTGCTCACGCTCAATTGCCTCAAACAGAGCCTTGAAATTACCTTTGCCAAAGGATTTAGCTCCCTTGCGCTGAATAATTTCATAAAACACAGTAGGGCGGTCTTCAACTGGCTTGGTAAAGATCTGGAGCAGGTAGCCTTCCTCATCACGGTCCACTAAGATGTTCAGCTTCTTCAGGTCTTCCATGTCCTCGTCTATGTTGCCAATACGCTGGATTAGGTCTTCATAATAAGTATCAGGCACATACAGGAACTCTACGCCACGGCTGCGAAGGTCACTTACTGTTTTCAGGATATCATTTGTGGCGATGGCAATATGCTGCACACCTGCACCACGGTAAAACTCCAGATACTCGTCTATCTGAGACTTTTTCTTGCCGGCTGCAGGCTCGTTTATCGGAAATTTAACATAGCCGTTTCCGTTGGAAACTACCTTAGACATAAGTGCAGTATACTCGGTGCTGATATCTTTGTCATCGAAGGTCAGCAGCAACTGGAAGCCCATTACTTTTTCATAAAACGCTACCCACTCGTTCATGCGCCCCAATTCCACGTTGCCCACACAATGGTCTACATACATCAACCCTACAGGCTCTACCTGCAGCAGGCTTTTTTTGGCGACATAGCCTGGCATAAAAGCGCCTTTGTAGTTTTTGCGCTCCACAAAAGTATGGATGGTTTCGCCGTAGGTATGGATAGAAGCTATTTTTACCTCTCCGTGCTCATCGGTGATTGTTTTAGGCTCCAGAGCTGGTTTTGCGCCACGCGCTACAGTTCCTCTAAAGGCTTCCTCTGCATCGTCTACCCAAAGCGCTAATACTTTCACACCATCGCCATGCAAATGCACATGCTTAGATATATCAGAATCCGGGTTGAGTGATGTGGTGAAAACGAAACGGATTTTCTCTTGCTGCAGCACATAGGAGGCGCGGTCGCGCACGCCGGTTTCTGGGCCAGCGTAGGCTACCAGATTAAACCCAAAGGCGGTCTGGTAATAATGTGCGGCCTGTTTAGCATTGCCCACATAGAATTCGATATAATCTGTACCGTTCAGTGGCAGAATGTCTGTTGCCGTTGTTTTTGATTGTAAGGTATCGGTTGACATAGTTTTGAGTAGTTTTTAGGTGAAGATTATGTAAAAATACTCTTTTTAAACTTTGATCAAAACCAATCAGGCTATTCCAAATTATCAACCCGAATACTTGCAATTACTGTGTCATGTTGTCAACTTTGTAAAAAAACGAGATAACATGAACGCAAAAGCCCTGAACGAGTCCATTGTGGCCATCCTGGAGAAAAAGCAAGAGCTAAGCAAACTTGACTACAACGATGCTCGCTATGATGACATAGAAGAAGAGCTGCACGACCTGGAAGACGATTTTAACGAAGATTACGGTGATGAGCTGGAAGACGTGCTGGAAGATGTGCACGGCAAAATAAAGTCAGACGCTGATATTCTTCTGCCTACTGCATACCTGGCTAGTACGCTGGACCCAGAGGCAGCTCTGGAGCAAGACGAAAAAGAAGGTGTTTGGGTAGAATCAGATTCTTTTCCGGGAGTGGAAATGCGCCTGGTGCTGGTAGCAAACCCGCCTCGCATACTACTTATCCTCTCAGACCAGGAGCGCGTACTCTGGACTGCTGAGTAAGTAACTGTAGTAAGTACCCATTGATCGTGTCGGCTGTATTGGCTGATGAATATAACAGGCACCAATCTGGTTATTAACTGGATTGGTGCTTTTTTTGCACTATAGGTTTTGGCTGATCCAATGCAGGTTTTTTGTAAAATGATAAACCAGCATTTACAAACATCTGATCCTATAAGATAGTTACCACCCTGCCGTATTCTTACTAAACTTGGCTGCCTGCTTTCTTAGATTATAAGCCTGAACTATACATGAACTATCAAGAAGTTTTTGCCGCTATTCCCGATGCGATAGTTGTTGTTGCGCCGGAGCCAGGGTTTAAAATACTTACTGCTACAGATGCTTATCTGGAAGTGACGATGCGAAGGCTGGAAGACATTGTTGGCCTTAAGCTTATAGAGGAAGCTTTTCCTGACAAGAACGTGCCTTATAACCAGAATCCGGTTGTGTTATCTCTAGAAAAGGCTCTTAATACGAAACGAACTGATTCCCTTGACGTGATTCGGTATGATTTGGAGAGACCAGAAGGTCATACTTTTGAAGAGCGCTATTGGGAAGCTTCTCATATCCCTGTTCTGGATGAGCAGGGAGAAGTAAAGTGTATTTTACAGAAATCAGCTGATGTAACTGAAAGAGAATTAGCCAAGCGTGCGCAGGCCTCCAGCGAAGAAAAGTTCAGATTTATGACTGATATGGTGTCGCAGCTCATTCATACGGCTGATGCCAACGGTAAATTGACATATGTAAACCAACGTTGGATTAATTATACCGGATTACCTTTTGAAGAGTTTCTAGAAAAGAGCTGGGCGGAGGTTGTTCATCCGGATGATTACGGAGGAATGATGCTGCAAGTAGAGAAGGCTTTACAGCAGAAAAAAGGATTTCAGGTTGAGGTGCGCATTAAAGGGAAAGATGGGAGGTACAGGTGGCATATCATTAACAGCCAACCAATGCTGAATGAGAACCAGGACTTAATTATGCGGCTTGGCAGCACATCCGATATTCACGACACTAAAATGATGGTAGAGGAGCTGCTGGCAACTAATGAGCAAATGGCTACGCTTTCTGATCAGGTAGCGTTAGCTTTTCAAAAAGCAGAAGCTGAGCGGCTGACGCTGGAGCGACTGATTATGCAAGCGCCTGCTATATTTGCGATTATGAAAGGGCCTTTGCATACGTTTACCTTAGTTAATCCGCATTTCCAAAAACTTTGGCCAAACCGCGATTTTTTAGGTCGTACCATTGCAGAGGTCGTACCTGAAGTGGGAGAACAGGGATACATTAGCATATTAAATAATGTGTTTGCTACCGGAGAGCCTTTTACAGCGGACGAGATCGTTGTAGTGATGGATTGGGAAGCAACAGGCAAAGAGGAGGAGCGGTTCTTTACCACTACTTATCACCCTTTATTAGAGGAAGGTAAGATAACCGGTATTATTGTGTTCGGTTATGAAGTAACAGAGCGGGTAAGGCTAAGGCAGCAGTTGGCTATATGCGAAAAGGGCTTAAACTAGTTTGATGAATCAAGCCCAGGTAGACTGTCAGCAGCTCAGAATCAAGCACATACTTTATAAGTCTAAAGTAAGGTCGGTGCTGTATGGCGGAAGCTATGACGGGAATTTTTTCTCCAGTTATGGTCCGGTTTCCACCTGGTTTAGCACAGTAGGTTTTGTTGTCTATCAGGATCTTCTGGAGTTGAGGCAGCTGTATGCCTTACATCAGAACATAGAAAAACTGGTAGTGCAATTGATAAACCTGTACCAAAGCGGAAGAATTGAGCAGGCGCACGATGGCTTTAAGGAGGTTGAAGTTAAATCTGAAGAATTCCTGAACCTGTTAACTCGCTTTGAAGGTAAACTTACTTACGCCTTGTAAAAGTAATCTATAGTTTATGTGGAGGTCAGGTAGTCAATATTTAAAATACATCCAAAGCAGACGCAAATCAGTTAAATTAAAATTCTTTATATTTAAGCAGCACTTCAGATTAGAAGAAGCTTTACTTAACTTTAAATTATGAAAACTACCATTGCACTTATAGCACACAATGGCCGCAAAACAGAGTTGCTTAACTGGGCCAAGGTGCACCGCGATACGCTGGCAGAGCACAACTTAATCGGCACATCCAATACCTCTAAGCTACTAAACGATATGCTGGAGCTAAATGTGCAGCCTTTCGGACATGGGCCTAGTGGCGGCGACATTTTATTGGCAGCCAGAATCCTGCAGGGAGAGGTGCATAAAATCATTTTCTTTATCGATGCTGAAACACCGCACGGTCATGAGCATGATATACAGACCTTGATTCGTACAGCTGTTATCAACAACATTCCGATTGCACTAAACCGCGCATCCGCTGACTTGGTTATACTGGAAGAGTAGTATAACTAATTATAGCGAATTTTAGATAATGCACTTACAACTGCAGCAGCAGTGGTGGGTGCTTTTTTTGTGAACTATTCAGAAAAAATTAACTAG
>NZ_JBHTLD010000232.1:0-7369 GCF_042678745.1 Pontibacter rugosus
AATTAGTTTGGCTAAATATGTTAGTATAAAGGTTGAGATTATTTTTAAGAAAGAGCTTCGGCAATCGCTGCTTTATACACTGCAAGAGCACGGTCTCTGGCGAAGCTATGCTCCACAATAGGCGCAGGATACGTGGCAGTACCATACGCTGGTATCCAGCGTTTAATGTATTCATACTGCTTGTCAAACTTTTTTATCTGACTGTCGGGGTTGAATATGCGGAAGTATGGATTGGCGTCCGCTCCGGTGCCTGCAGCCCATTGCCAGTTCCCTACGTTGCTGGCCAGTTCATAGTCCAGTAGTTTTTCTGCGAAATAGGCTTCTCCCCAGCGCCAGTCTATTAACAGGTCTTTGATCAGGAAGCTGGCTACGACCATACGTACGCGGTTGTGCATAAAGCCTGTCTGGTTTAGCTCCCGCATACCTGCATCTACCAGCGGGAAGCCTGTTTTGCCTTCGCACCATCGGGCAAACTCATCTTCGTTGTTCCGCCAGTTTATGTTCCTGAATTTAGGTGCAAAGCTTTCTTCTGCTGATGAAGGAAAATGAAACAGTAGCTGCATAAAATACTCGCGCCATATCAGCTCCTGAAGCCAGGTGTCGTTATGCGCTAATGCCAATGCCACAGCCTGTCTTATACTGATGGTGCCAAAGCGCAGGTGAGGGCTTAGGCGCGAGGTTGCATCAAGGGCAGGTAAGTTTCTTGTATCATGATAGCTCTCAAGTATAGCCGGTGCCAGTCGGGCCGCTGGTGTGCGAATAGATGATTTTGAAAAACCAATGGCCGCAAGTATGGGTACTGTTGTTTGAGGATGCTGGTATAGCTTCCCTAAATACTTTTCTGTAGCGTAAGGCTTGATCATACTTTGTTCGAAGCTCTTTTTCCAGGCATTCTTGTAAGGCGTGTATACTTTATAAGGGGTGCCGCTTTGAGAAAGAATTTCGCTACGCTCAAAAATCACCTGGTCTTTAAAGGAGTGGTAAGCCATGCCGTGTGCCTCTGCCAGCTCCAGCACCTGCTTATCACGCTCGCGCGCATAAGGCTCATAGTCCCGGTTGGTATAAATAGCTTCTGGCCCATACTCCTGTACAAGCTGTTTTAGCACCTCCAGGGGCTTGCCGTACTTTACCAGTAGGGTGCTGCCATATTGCTCCAGTTGGCGGTGCAGCTCTGAAACGGTTTCATGTATAAAAGTGACTCGTGCATCTTCTTTATCGTTGAGTTGGCACAAAATATCGCTGTCAAAAATAAAGAGGAGCAGCACCGGTTTACCGCTTTTAAGGGCGTGGTAAAAGCCAGCATTGTCGTGCAGCCGCAGGTCGCGTCGAAACCAAAAGAGAACCATGAAAAATATATATTGAAATCAGGAAAGTTTAACAGAACTCAAGCCTCCATCCAGGTGCAGCACCTGGCCTGTCATCCAGCTAGCCTCGTCTCCCAGCAAGTATAACGCGGCGCTAGCCACCTCGTGTGTCGTACCTACACGCCCCAGAGGATGGCGCTTGCCTGCGGCTTCGTTTTTCTCCGGGGTACTGAGCAGTGGTTTTGCCAGTGGTGTATCCGTGAGGGAGGGGGCGATAGCATTGACACGTATTTGTGCGGATGCGTACTCTGCTGCCAGCGCTACAGTAAGGCCTTGTACAGCTCCTTTGGCAGTGGCGATTAACGTATGATAAGGCATTCCAACGCGTGCAGCCACCGTGCTGAATAACACTACGCTGGCACTGTCGGCCTTCTTTAGCCTCGGCATCACACATTGCAGAACCTGCACGGCACCCATCACATTCAGCTCAAACTCATTTCTGAAAATCTCAGGCTTTATACGGTCAAAAGGCCTCAAGTTTATACTTCCCGGGCAATATACCAGCCCGTGTAACACTTCAGGCAGAGCATCTACAAACGTGTTATCAAATTGCAGCACATCAAGCGGCAGGTGCTCCAGGTTTAAGGCTTCTGCTTCTTCAGATTGTTGACGAGAGGCGATGAGCACATTGGCGCCTTTCTCCTGCAAAAGGCGGGCTGTCTGTAGGCCGATTCCGGAGGTGCCGCCTATGATCAATATGTTTCTGTCTTTAAATGGCATGGGTGCTGTCTGAGAGGTGAATAAAGGGTATCAAAGACTTAACCTCTGCCTGTTCATTTTGTTCCGTGGCGGCTCTTGTCTTTTAGTAGTTTACACACTGCTAATAGTAAGCGAATACCTATAGTAGGGTATATAACCTTATGAAGAGAAAATATGTACTATCAGCAGTTGAATCCTAATATCAAGCATGTTTAATATTTGTATTTGTTAGCCCTGTTTCGTATTTTGATTTTAATTAGTCTGCATGCATACAATATGTTTGCCGGCGACATGCCCTTTAATCAACCTAATCACTAATCAAAAGTACCTCCTATGAAAATTAAAAAAGTCCTGGTTGCTAACCGTGGTGAAATCGCTATTCGGGTGCTTCGTGCCTGTACAGAGCTTAATATCAAAACGGTTGCCATCTACACCTATGAGGATCGCTACTCGCTGCACCGTTACAAAGCAGACGAGGCTTATCAGATCGGCAAAGACAATCAGCCGCTTCAGCCTTACCTCGATATTGAGGGTATCATCAAAATTGCCAAAGACAATGACGTAGACGCTATCCATCCCGGTTATGGATTTCTGTCTGAGAACCAGCATTTTTCTCAGAAGTGTGCCGACCACGGCATCATCTTTATAGGGCCAAGGCCAGAGGTGATGGCTTCGTTGGGTGATAAAATTGCAGCTAAGAAAGTGGCCATCAGCTGTCAGGTGCCTGTTATTCAAAGCAATGAGCCTGACTTAACCACGTTTGAAGTTGCCTTGGAAGAAGCGCATCGGATTGGCTACCCTTTGATGCTGAAAGCTGCCGCTGGCGGCGGCGGCAGGGGCATGCGTGTTATCCGGGACGACGACCAGTTGGAAAAGGGCTTTTTTGAGGCTAAAAACGAGGCGCTCAAAGCTTTTGGGGACGATACGCTTTTTCTGGAGAAGTATGTAGAAAACCCGAAGCACATAGAAGTACAAATTGTGGCCGATGCGTATGGCAATATCACGCACCTTTACGAGCGTGATTGTTCTGTGCAACGCCGGTTTCAGAAAGTAGTGGAGGTAGCACCCGCTATCAGCCTGGACGAGGAGATGCGACATAAACTGTATGACTATGCTGTTAGCATCTGTAAGGCTGTAAACTATAATAACGTAGGCACAGTAGAGTTCCTGGTGGAGCCTCATTCCAATAATATCTATTTTATAGAGGTAAACCCGCGCATACAGGTGGAGCACACGGTTACCGAAATGATTACCGGTATTGACCTGATCAAAACGCAGATATACATTGCCGACGGCTATCGGCTTGATGATCAGGAGGTGCTGCTGGGGCCTGACCAACAAATAAAGCCAACAGGTGTGGCCATTCAGTGCCGCATCACCACAGAAGACCCTGAGAACGATTTTAAGCCGGATTATGGCACCATCATCGCTTACCGGAGTGCAGGTGGCTTCGGTATTCGCCTGGATCAGGGAAGTGTGTATACAGGTGCCAAGATTACGCCATTTTTCGATTCACTGCTGGTAAAAGTATCCACGCATGCCCCTACACTGGCGCACGCGGCTACCAAGATGGCCCGTACGCTGGATGAGTTTCGTATTCGTGGGGTGAAGCAGAACATTCAGTTCCTGCAAAACATCATCAACCATCCTGTTTTTGTTTCCGGAGATGCCACGGTAGACTTTGTAAAGAACCAGCCGGAGCTCTTCGTATTTAAGCAGCGCCAGGATAGGGCCACAAAAATGCTCACCTTTTTGGCTGATGTGATCGTGAACGGTAATCCTGACGTGAAAAAGATCAACCACGACAAGGTAATGCGTAAGCCCGACTTGCATGATCTGCACCTGGCAAAACCTTACGAAAAAGGCACGAAAGACTTGCTGACAGAGTTGGGGCCGGAGGAGTTTTCAAAGTGGCTTCGCAACGATCCGAAGATCCATTACACCGATACCACCTTCCGCGACGCACATCAGTCCTTGTTAGCTACACGCATGCGTACGTTTGATATGATGAAGATTGCGGAGCCTTTTGCGAAAGATCATCCGCAAATCTTTAGTATGGAAGTATGGGGTGGTGCAACCTTTGATGTGTGCCTGCGCTTCCTCCACGAAGACCCTTGGGACCGACTGGCACAAATTAGAAAGGCTGTTCCCAATATTCTGCTTCAGATGCTCATCCGTGGCTCCAATGGTGTAGGGTATAAAGCGTATCCAGATAACCTGATAGAGGCGTTTGTAGAAAAGTCATGGGAGACAGGGGTGGATGTTTTTCGCATCTTCGACTCCCTGAACTGGATGAAGAGCATGGAGCCATGTATCAATTATGTGCGCAAACGTACCAAAGGCCTGGCAGAAGGAACTATCTGCTACACCGGTGATATACTTAACCCGAGCAAAACGAAGTATAACCTGGACTACTACCTGCAGTTAGCGAAGCAAATTGAGGATGCCGGAGCGCACATACTGGCCATTAAAGACATGGCTGGCCTGTTGAAGCCTTACGCGGCGCAGGTGCTGGTAGAGGCGCTGCGCGATACCGTGAAAATTCCTTTGCACCTGCATACGCACGATACTTCTTCTATTCAGTCAGCCACTTACTTAAAAGCAATAGAGGCTGGAGTAGACGTGGTAGACGTGGCTTTAGGTTCGCTTTCAGGATTAACCTCACAGCCCAATTTTAATGCTATCGTAGAAATGATGCGTTTCCAGGAGCGTCATCGTGAGTTTGATCAGAAAAGCCTGAACCATTACTCCAATTACTGGGAAACAGTACGTGAGTACTATTATCCGTTTGAATCTGGTTTGAAGGCAGGCACCGCTGAAGTATACCGCCACGAGATACCGGGAGGGCAGTACTCTAACCTGCGCCCGCAGGCAAATGCGCTTGGGCTGGGAGATAAGTGGGAAACTATCAAAGAAACTTATGCCGAAGTTAACGACCTGTTTGGCGATGTGGTGAAAGTAACGCCAAGCTCCAAAGTTGTCGGGGATATGGCTTTGTACCTGGTGTCGAATGGCTTGACAACGCTTGATGTGCTGGAGCGTGGAGAGCAAATTTCTTTTCCTGATTCAGTACAGTCCTTCTTTAGAGGTGAACTGGGGCAGCCAGTAGGGGGATTCCCTAAAAAGCTACAGGGAATTGTATTAAAGGATGCCAAATCATTTACAGACAGGCCAAATGAACATCTGGAGCCGGTAGACTTCGATAAAGAGTTTTCTGAATTTAAGGAGAAGTTCGGACAAGATAAAAAGATGACAGACTTCCTGTCGTACCAACTGTACCCCAAGGTATACGAGGATTATGTAAAGTATGTAGAGCAGTATGGCGAGGTAGCCAAAATACCGACACGGTTGTTTTTCTACGGTATGCAGCCAGGGGAGGAAGCCATTATCGACATTGCGCGCGGCAAGTCTATAGTGGTAAAATACCAGTCTATGGGGCCTGTGAATGAAGATGGCATGCGTACGGTGTTCTTTAAACTGAACGGCCAGACTCGTAATATTGATGTGCGCGACAGATCTGTAAAAGTAGAAAAGGTTGAGCACCAGAAAGTAGACAAAGCAAACCCGAAGCAGATAGGAGCGCCCTTGCAAGGGATGCTGTCAAAAATCTTGGTTACCAAAGAGCAGAAGGTAAAGAAAAATACGCCGCTCTTTATTATCGAAGCGATGAAGATGGAAACGACCATTACTGCATCAGCAGACGGAGAAGTGGCAGGAGTCACGTTAAGTGAGGGAGAGATGGTAAACACAGACGATCTGGTGCTGACGCTTTCTTGATGTTTGGTTCATATATTTGCAGAAGTGCCGCTTGCCTTTGTGCTGTGAGCGGCACTTTTGCGTTTGGCGTAAAACCTGCTGATTTTAGGAAAATGTACAGGATACTCGTTAATTTGTAAAAGCTGTACCAGCAACTTCAATAGAAGCAGATCACTTTATCTCTTTATAATTTCGCATCAGCAAGAGTATTTGGCTGGTGATAACCTAATAGAATATGTTTATAGCCCTGAGTACTTTTGAAATCGCCAACGACATGGCACCCGAAGTAAAAGAAGCATTTGTCAAACGGCCTGGTCTTGTAAATGATGCACCCGGCTTTGTACGGCTTGACGTGCTGAGTCCTAAAGACAATCAAAACGAAATTTGGATGATGACTTTCTGGACAGATGAGGAGAGCTACAATGTCTGGTATAAGAACCACATGCGCGAATCGCATCAGGGGGTGCCAAAAGGGTTAAAGCTAGTGCCGCACAGCCCAAAAGTACGGTTCTTTGATCATGTGACGGCATAGGCAAGTATAGCCCAGGTATAAAGTAGAAGAGCAGCCAATAGCAGGCTGCTCTTTTTGTTTATACCTGGTGTGTTTGGTGCTGCAGGCCTACAGTAACCTGTGGAAAGCCTTGAACTTATTTAAATCTTAGCTGGAGGCCCTACCCAAGTATACTTGTGTACAGAATTAATCTATACATGCTGTTTATCTTGCTGTTGCTGAAAGTATAAACTAAAAGCAGCAGGTGAAACGCTCCGCTTTGGGCAGGGACGTTTCATACTAATTGTTGTCATCCTTGGATAATCTTGTTGGAGCTTCGTGCAGGCTTAGTTTCCCCGCTATTACGATTCTTATTGAAGAGCAGTAAACTTTACGCTCTCATTCTTAGAAAGAAATGGCCCTGCACCGAGGAGGGGCAGCTGCGCTATGAATCTACTGCTTCTGCCATTGCTTCGCGGCCTTCTACTATCGCTATTTCTTCTTCCGTTAAATGGTAGAGCTGGTACACGAGCTGGTCTATTTCTGCGTCGGTGATTTGGATGCTTTTTTGTAGCGCCAGGGCTTTTTGGGCCTGCTGGTTAAAGTATTCTTCCCACTCGGCTTCTTCGGAGAGGCTGAGTTTCACCTTCTTTTTGGCCAGCTCTTTTATAAACGCATCATAGGATAGCAGGTACCACTCCTGTAGCTTTTTAGGCAGCTCGGTAAGCCCGAACTTCCGGCCCAGCGTGCGCTGAAACTTCTGCGATACTTCCTGCAACTCCTTGTTCAACGATAACATCTGATCGGCTTTTTCGATGAAGGGCTGTTGGGCTTCTTGGGAGAGTTTTACAAACGGAAGCATACCTAAATGGAAGGCTTTTACTTGTGCCATTGCTTCTCCTTTCTCTGGATTGATTGTCCAGTAGTACCAGTTAAGTAGATGGGAGTTCAATAAAACTAAGATGTATTTGATATTGTATTTTGAGCATTCCTTATTAAGAATTATATGAGTATTGTCCCTCATAATAAATCCACTTCCTATTAATGTGCCAATCAAGGA
>NZ_JBHTLD010000233.1:0-7353 GCF_042678745.1 Pontibacter rugosus
AGCCTAGATATAAAGATAGACGTTACTGTTGTTCACTTTCTGTAGCTGCTTGTTCTACTATCTTTTCTGCCTGTTTTTCTCCCAGGTAGCTGTCAATAAGATAATGGGCAAAGTATAAAACAGGAGTCAGAAGTATAGCAACGGCAAATTTATAAATGTAATTTATCAAAGAAACAGAAAGTATCTGCTCCATAGACCAGTTGCCAAAAAGGTAAAAAGCGATAAACAGCACCACAAAGGAGTCAATAAGCTGAGATACAAGTGTGGAGCCTGTAGCACGAAGCCATATCTTGCTGCTGCCTGTAAACCGACGGAGCCAGTGAAAAACGGTCGCATCTAAGAACTGAGAAAGAAGAAAAGCCGCTACTGAACCAAGTATAATTCCAAGGCCCTGCCTGTAGACACTGTTATAAGCATAGTTTATATCAAATGCGTTTCCATTGGCATCGGTGCTGTTTACTTCCAGCCAAAAGGCTGCTGGCGGCAAGCCTGTAACAAGGCTGATTACTAAGAAAGCATATAGGATAATGCCTACTGTAAGTATACTTACTTTCTTTACTCCAGCCTTTCCGAAATACTCATTTATGATATCGGTTGTGATGAACACAACAGGCCAGATCATAACGCCTGCAGTAAGGTTAAAATCTAACTTTGTGCCTCCTAATAAAGGTAGTTGAGCGCCAGGCAGACCTAATAATGCCTCACCCGAAAATATTTTTACACCAATAAGCTCAGCGAGTAACGCATTAGAAATAAAAATACCGCTTAAGACAAGAAAGAGTTGTGTTCGCTTTTTTTCGGACTGCGATGTTTGTTCCATTCTGTTTTTAATAAAGCAACAAGTTTAAGAGATGGTAGTTGCTAAACCAAACTGGCTGTACATAATTTTGTATCTACTTATAGGAATAGGAGGTTGCTTTCTTCCTTAAAGCGGTTTTAAAGGTAAGGAGAACAACGTTTTAGATTTTAAACAAAGGGTGCTGCCCGGATAATGGACTATGGTCGGTATAGTGAGGGGAGGAGGATTGAGGTTGAAAAATTAGTCTCTTACACAGAAGATACTGCCTTCAATAGCCAACTCGGTTTTAGGAAATACCTCTTGAGCTTCTGCCAGGAGCGGCGTAAGGTCTTTGTAACGCACCGAAAAATGACCGATCAGCAACTGCCTGACCTGCGCCGCTGCGGCGAGTTCGGCAGCTTGCCTGGCGGTGCTATGAAACGTGTAATCGGCACGCTCACGCAGATCGTCGGCAAAGGTGGCTTCGTGATACAGCAGGTCAACGCGTTGCAGGTAAGGAAGCAGCGCTGGCTTATAACGACTGTCGGCGCAGTAGGCGTAACTCCGGCTGCGCTTTGGTTCCTGGGTTACGTCCTGGTTTTGCACTAGCAGTTTTCCATGTTCATCACGGATGTCTTCGCCCCACTTTAAACGCACTAGTTGCGGCGGCGTCAGGAAACTTGGGAGCTTTTCTTTAATGAGCGGGCGCGGCTTCTGCTTTTCCCTGAACAGGAACCCGCAGCAAGGCACCCTATGCTCCATGGGGATGGTATGCACGGTTATACCTTTGTCTTCGTAGATTTTCTTGTAGCAGGTGGTGTCAAGCTCATGGAAAATAAGCTTATAGCACAGGTTGGTGCCCGAGTACTTTAGTTGAAGTGATAGAATCTCAGAGAGCCCGGGAGGGCCGTAGAGGTGGAGGGGAAGCTGACGGCCTTTCAGGTGCATGGTAGAAAGGAGTCCAGCCAATCCAAAATAGTGATCACCGTGGAGGTGGCTGATATAGACATTGCAGATGCGCTGATACTTTATTTTGTAATGCATCAGCTGCATCTGCGTGCCTTCACCGCAATCTATCAGGTGGTACTGGTTTCCTATGGTCAGTACCTGTGCGGTATGATGTCTGTTTGCCGAAGGTGTGGCCGACGAACTGCCCAGTATTCTGAGTTCGAAATCCACAAGCGGCAGGTATTACTAGTCTTCTTTATTAGTCAGGTCCTGCTCAATCTCGTGCAAAAAAACACGGTCGATTGCTTCTTCTACTGTAGGCAGGATGTTCAGTACAGACTCTAATTTAGAGATTGTGATCAATTTCATCACATGGTCTTGCAAGCCAGTAAGGATCAATAAACCACTAGATGAGTTGCACAAACGGTTGGCAATCAATATAGAGCTAAGGCCAGACGAGTCTGTATACTTAACGTTGCTTAAATCCAGAATCAAGCTGGTGATGCCTTCGGCATTCAATTTCACGAACTCAGACTTCAGGTCTGGAGCGATTGAAGTATCCAACTTCTTCTCATCTATCGTGATAATTGTATAGTTTTCTTTTTTATCAATCGTGTACTTCATGGTCTACCAGTAAGGATTATAATGCGAATGTACCAAAATCTACTTTAATTAACTCAATTTTTGGCAGTAAAAATATTGTCACTCACGTGCTGCTCAATGCGTTGTAGCACGTTTTTATAGTCTTCTTTTTTAAGTTTCTGACCTGTAAAGGCCTCATATAGCTCCATATAGCGCTCAGAAATTCCTTGCACTACATTGTCTGTCATTTCTGGAATGCGCTGGCCGTCTTTGCCCTGAAACCCATTCTCAATAAGCCATTGCCGTACAAACTCTTTAGAGAGCTGCCGTTGTGGCTGTCCCTGCTGCTGGCGCTCCTCGTAGCCTTCGCTGTAGAAATAACGAGAAGAATCAGGGGTGTGGATTTCGTCTATAAGAAAAACCTGCCCGTTGTATTTGCCGAATTCATACTTGGTGTCTACCAATATCAACCCACGCTGCTTTGCAAGCGCTGTTCCGCGTTCAAATAAAGATCTGGTAAAACCTTCTAATTTAAGGTAATCCTCCTCAGATACAATGCCTTTAGCTAAGATTTCTTCTCTTGAGATGTCTTCATCGTGCCCTTCATCCGCTTTAGTGGTTGGGGTGATGATTGGCTCCGGTAGTTTATCGTTTTCTTTCAGACCTTCAGGCAACGTAACACCGCAAACGCTGCGCTTACCAGCCTTATACTCACGCCAGGCGTGGCCGGCAAGGTAACCTCGTATAACCATTTCTACTTTAAATGGCTCACAGTTATACCCAATAGTTACGTTAGGGTCTGGCGTGGCAATTACCCAGTTTGGAACTATATCGGAAGTGGCCTTTAAGTTAATGCTGGCTATTTGGTTTAAGACTTGCCCTTTATAAGGTATGGCGCGTGGCAATACTACATCGAAAGCGCTTATACGGTCTGTGGCAACAATGGCGAGCCTGTCCTCAAAATAGTAAACATCGCGTACTTTGCCTTTATAAAAGCCGGTTTGTCCGGCAAAGGAGAAGTTGGTTTCTTTGATAGCCTCCATTAAGTCAGTGTCGTTATAAGCGGGCAAAGTTAGCTATATTTTGTAGGTCAGGAAATAAAAGTATGACTTGTTGAAAATTGTTCTGCCGAAGCTAAAACATAGTTTGTAAAAGATATTGTAGTATACTAAGGTAATACCTTTTAGTTTTATACTTAAGAATCTATAGTTTGCATAATATCCCGAATGTTGCTTCAATATTAACTCTTGGCTTGAGAGTGGCTATCTCTGTAGCGAATGATGTTCTGTATCATCCCGCCAAAGATAATAAAGTGGAAGGGCAGAACAGCGTACCAGTATAATCTACCTATCAAGCCATCGGGACGATAGGCTGCCAGTTGCTCCAGATAATCACCGTCTGGTTCGTGGCAAATCTTAAACTGTAGCCATGCTTCTCCGGGTAATTTCATTTCAGCATAAAGCAGCAAGCGTTTATCTGTTTCGTCGGCAACCAGCACACGCCAGAAATCAATGGTGTCGCCAGCCTTTACCTCATTAGGGCTGCGGCGGCCACGCCTTAACCCAACTCCGCCTGCCATCTTATCCATCAGTCCCCGAATGCGCCATAGAAAGTCTGTTTTATACCAGCCACGTTCTCCGCCAATGCTCCAGATATTCTCTTGTACTTCTTCTACTGGTCTGCTAAACCTCATCCGCTTTCTATCGGTCAGCACGCCATGGTGGGGAATCTGAATAAAGTTCATGTAGTTGGAGGGTATGGTGCCGCTCACTAAAGCATCCGTCCAGCTTGATACAACCGAGTTTTGCTCTATTTTAGTAAAAGCCATACTTACAGCTTCTTCATAAGGCACACACTGGTGCGGAATCAAAGTATCTATACTATGATCACGCACTACGGCATCATTCCGAAGGCTATCAACAAGGCTTTTAGCCAAAGTATAGTTGGTGCTAGTAACAAAATAAAGCCAGTAGGAGGAGAGCCGCGGGGTGAGTACAGGCAAGGTGATGATATGCCGCCTTAGTCTGCGCACCTTTGCCAGTTGCAGTAGCATTTCTTTATAGGTGAGCACATCAGGGCCGCCAATTTCAAACTGCCTGTTGTAGCAGTCTTTGCGCCCCAGCACCTCTGTTAGGTAAAACAGCACATCGCGTATGGCAATAGGCTGGCACCTGGACTTAAGCCATTTAGGAGTAACCATAATGGGCAGCTTGTCAACTAAATCACGGATGATCTCAAAAGAGGCACTGCCAGAGCCGATAATGATAGCAGCGCGCAGCACCGTTAGTTTTGCTATAGCACCTGCCAGCACTTCTTCTACTTTCAGTCGCGACGTTAAATGTTTCGATAGCTCCTTATCGTTTGAAATGCCGCTTAGGTAAATAATCTGTTTGGCGGTGGTGGAGTTGAGGTAGGAAACAAAGTTTTCAGCGCCGACTCTTTCTGCTTCAGAGAAATCGTCTTTGCTTGAGCCCATGGAGTGCACCAGGTAGTAAGCGGCATCTATGTCCTTTGGCAGTTGTTGCAGCGCTTCTGGTTGTAGTAAATCACCTTGCACCACCTGTACTTGGTGTTTTAATGAGTCTGGCAGGTTAAAACGCCGTGGATCCCGAACCATACACAATACCTCGTGCTGCTCTACCAGTATTGGTAAAATGCGCTTGCCAATGTAACCGTTAGCTCCTGTTAATAATATTTTCATGGTGCAGAGGTGAGTGCAGCATGTGTAGATTTAGCTGCCTTATACTTTCAGAACAGGCCAAAAGTAATTAAGTTAGTTGATTGCAAAAGATCAGGCTTCGTTAAAGGTATAGAATGTACCATTTAGGGTTCCTTATCAGCGCAAAGAGGCTTAAAAGTAGTTTTGCCAGCCAGCTTTCCTGTTGATTATTTCTTGCAAAAGCGAGGTCTAAACAGGCTCAAGTTAATAGGCACATCTGAATCTAAATTATAGTTTAAACGAAGTTCAAATACACATATCTTATGAATGAATATTTACAGGCAGCGATAGAAGAAGCTAAAAAAGGGTATGCAGCAGGCGGTATACCCATTGGCTCTGTTTTAGTACACCAGGGCAAAATTATAGGCCGGGGGCATAACCAACGCGTACAGGCCGGAAGCGTAGTGCTGCACGGCGAAATGGATGCCCTTGAAAATGCAGGACGCCAGCCGGCGTCGGTGTACCAGCAATGCGTGCTATATACTACTTTATCGCCTTGCCCTATGTGTTCAGGCACTATTTTGCTCTATGGTATTCCCAAAGTAGTAATCGGAGAAAATAAAACTTTTATGGGAGAAGAAGATCTGCTCCGCTCCAGAGGTGTAGAGGTGGAGGTGGTTGATAATGCTGCATGTGTGCAGTTGATGCAGCAGTTCATTAGGGAAAAGCCTGACTTATGGAATGAAGATATAGGCGTTTAAAAAGCTTGTATAGTATAATACGACAGAGGAAGCCGAAATTGCCTCTTCTGTCGTTGTTATGATTGCCCAGTTCCTGTTTAGCAGCTATGTGGTAAAACTGAGATCAGGCTTTTCCCCCCAGCTTTGCCAGTACTTGCGTTACTTGTTCCTGCCAAAGCTTTTTTTCAAGTATAACAGGAGGGGCTGAGCGTTCCAAGCAATCTATAGCCGGACAGCGCTCGCAGGTTTCATTTACTTTTCGGATAACTATAGCAGTATCGTCTAAAAACTGAATTTTGTTTCGTAAGTTCTCATTTATAAGCAAGCCTATACTTACGGTGCCGTGGCGGTTTTCAGCAGGCTGTGCCAAAGCCAGTACCAGGTACTCATTATCAGAATTTATGTAAGATGAGCGCTGTATCCCAACTAAAGAAGTATTTGCTAGAACTGGGTTCTTAAGTTCTTCAAACAGCGTGAGTGAAATCCAGCGGCGGCAATAATGTTCATTTAAGAAAGAGGCATGAGGGTTGTGCAGGCCTGATAGGTGCAGTTCCTTTGTCAGGAAAAAGCTATCGGTAGCCGGCTCATGATGAAAGCGCAGGAAAAACAATTGGTCTATGCCAAAGAACTTAGGCAATAAAGAAGTCAGGCGGTGCAGCAGTGTTTCAGGGGAAGTGTTATACTTCTCCATTAAATGTAAAAGTTGCTGCGGCTGCCATGTCGGAAGCGCAAAAAAATGCTGGATATCCTGTACTAGTCGGTCTTGGTTTAATAGCAGGGCACCGGCAAAATAAGAAGCTTTAAAATTATTGAGTACTTCTTCGAAAGACTTTACTTTGACCCAGGTTGCTGTATAAGGTCGTTCCTGTAAGTTTAAATACCTGAAGCCTATTTCCCTGGCTACCGCAAAGGCCTTTTGGTGATCAGTTAGTTTGGGGTTCAGCAATAGCTTTGGAGCCATGCCTGGTATCAGAACAGAACGAAGCAGCCCAAGCTCGGCAAATTCTTCTATAACATGGGTATTGGTGGCCACGGCATAGGTTTGCTCAAGTATAGCGGCCAATTGTGTGAACGTGGGGTTTACGTCTATGTCCAGACCATGCTGCTCCATAAAGCGCTCTGCTTCCACTTCTATCTCATCAAAGTAATTGTCGTGCAGCTCCTGGTAAGAGCGTAAAGCAGAAAAGTAAAATTGCTCAACCCGCAAATCAAATGCTCTGGAAATCTCCAGCAACGTGTTTACAAAGGCACTTAACTTGGCAGGTGCAGTGGCAAACAGGTCGAGTACCCGGCTCATGTCCAGCCCGAAATGCTCCAGCGGTAGTTCAGACAGAATATTAGAGTGTAATAACTCACCTACTGGTTGTAGTCTTTTGCTAAGCTGCAGCGATACTAAATAATCGTATGTTACCCCTAAAGCATCTGCTATCACAGCTACTTTACTAGGCTTTGGGTGTTTTTTCCCTTTCTCAATCTCATTCAGATAAGATACCGAAATACCTGTAGCGGTAGCCAGTTCAGTAAGAGATATTCCTTTATCGGCCCGTAACTGCTTTACCTTCAGTCCGAAAATCATTCGGATAACATCTTCCTGTAATTTCATTTATGCTATAAGGAGTGATAATCCTTCAATTTCATTCTTTTTG
>NZ_JBHTLD010000234.1:0-7288 GCF_042678745.1 Pontibacter rugosus
AGCAATCATTGAAGGATCTACAAATTGAATATGAAAAAAGAATGAAGGAGGTAGAAAAAATGAGTGACGAACAGTTAGTAAGAGAATTCGAAATTTATTTTCTAAAGGCGGAAGCTGATAAGAAATAATACAGGGATAAAATTTTAGTATCAAGAATACTCTGACAAACCCACGCTGAAGCGAGTTAAAACTTGTGCCCCCCGCTGGCGCGAGCTTGTAGCTCGTGCCTTTTCTTGTCCACGCAGCTATACCTTCACCAAAGTAACAGTACGAGCTGCAAGTTCGCACTAGCGTCATACTTCCCAAACCCGGGCGTATCTGTTCTAAGTATAAGCAAAAACATGAGCAGGAAGTATAAATTTCACAATAAGGAAGGGCTATACTTTGTGAGTTTTGCGGTGGTGTACTGGATAGACGTGTTCACGCGGGAGGAGTACTTTGCCTTACTTACCGATAGCCTGGACTACTGCCGGAAGAACAAAGGCATGGAGATCTACGCCTGGTGCATCATGCCCAGCCACGTGCACCTCATCTTCCGGGCCAAAGACAACAACCCTAGCGTGCTGCTGAAGGAACTGAAAACCTATACTTCCAAACAGCTGCAAAAACTCATTGCCGAACATAAGCAAGAAAGAACAGAGTGGATGCTGTGGCTGATGGAGCGGGCGAGGTTAAAGAACAGCAACGTAAAGCACCGGCAGTTCTGGCAGCAGCATAACAAACCTATTGAGCTGTGGAGCACAGCCGTGATAGACCAGAAGATCGACTACATCCACAACAACCCTGTGGAAGCTGGTTTTGTGACGGAACCGGAGCATTGGAAGTATAGCAGTGCGATAGACTATAGCGGTGACAAAGGAGTGCTGGAGATGGATTTTGCCTGACGAGTGGAGGCACGAGCTGCAAGCTCGCGCCAGCAGAACAGGGTCGTTTCCTTCTCTTTTTTTGTCATCCTGAAAGGATCTTGTGAGCAAGTAGTAACAGCTTAACCTCCGGGGAAGGTGCTCTCTATTTCAACCAGGTTTTTTAACAGAATGGAAATAAATTTTTTAGCTAATCTTCAAAGCCTTCCCGCAATCCTTTTGACTGTGCATAACATACGGGGCTGCTGTTTTCCTTCCGCTCTGCCTTTTCCTTTACCAGTTCCTCGTAATTTTCGGGAGTAGAAATGATCCTGCACTTCGGGTAAATCACCACGCCCCGCCGGATGATCTTGCTGTTCAGCTCTATCTCCTCCGCGTTTACCCCTTCCGCCCTATACACATGTATCGTGAAGAAATGGTAGTTCGTTTTCTTCGCATATCCTT
Source organism: Pontibacter rugosus (assembly GCF_042678745.1). Lineage (NCBI taxonomy): Bacteria > Pseudomonadati > Bacteroidota > Cytophagia > Cytophagales > Hymenobacteraceae > Pontibacter > Pontibacter rugosus. Next base: position 1,308 of record NZ_JBHTLD010000234.1, read on the forward strand.
CTGCCGTTATCCTGCCGGTTATCGTACGCTCCCCGATAAAGGCCGAGGTCTCCCCTTCTACATAAGGTGTGTACACCGATTCCGTCCATGCTACTTTACAACCTACTGTCAGATTCATATTGCTGCTTTATGTTTTACTTTCATTACGTGTACCGTGTCGTGCAATATAAATTCTCCTAATGCACTTCTTTTGGTACACCACACTCAAATTAGCTTAAGCCAATGCCTTGGGATTTCAAAGCAGCTACACCTTCAGCATATATATCTGTCGGGGCTACAGGTACACACTAGCGGCGTTACCTTGTAATCAACAGAAAGGCCCGGACTAATTCGTTTGGGCCTTTCTGTTGATATGAATTGTATCAGAAGCAAATTACCTGCTCGCTTTCTGCCCTGGGTGGTAAGTGGCTTTGGCTCTTTTCTCCACGTCTTCGCGGTAGTAGGCTACGTCTTTAAACTGCCTATCGGCATAGCGCTGTGCCTGATCATCGAAATGCGGAGAGGCAGGATCTCCGCTCTGCCCACCGGCCAACATGGTCTTGGCTTTAACTTTATCGCCAAACTCCACTACCGCCACAAAGCTGTTGCCGGAGGTGCCGTACAGGCGCTTGGTGTTGTAAGTATTGGCCCCAAAAGAAGCCAATGCTCCCCAGTTGCCCGACGCCATGCCTACGGGTATACTTGGAGCCGCATCGTTAAAGGGCTGCTGTATATCGCCGGTAATCCGCTGGTAGCGGTTAATCTCTCCCCAGGGCGTGTTCCATTGGCCGAAGTCGTTCTCCAGTTGGGTGATGGTCTCGCTGAAAAGCTTCAGGCGCTCCGCTTCCGGTGCAGTGTTGGTGTAGTAGTCGAAACGCTCCATCAGGTTCAAGTCTTTGGGGGCACTGCCGTTACGCAAGGCATTGGTAGCATAAAAATGCGCCAGCGACATCGCCACTGATTCTTTAGACACGGCATAGTTCCAGTTGCGCAGCTCGTCAATGGCCTGCTTCAGCTTTGGGTCATTTAGTTTTTGAGTATCATAGGCTTTTACCAGTCCCGGTAGCAGCACCTCAAAGCCCGGCAGGTACGGGTCGTAGGCCAGCTCTATCAGTTTATCCAGCGTCAGGTTATCTGCTTTTTGAAGCAAGCGGACGGCATGTATGCCCCGGAAGTTTTCAGGCGACGGCGCCATGTATACCGGGTAGTTTTCCTTCTTTGGACTATACTCAGCTGCGGCTGTAAAAGGTGTGGAGTTACAGTTCTGTATCCAGCCATTGGCCGGGTTCACGAGTCGTATAGTTTCCTCCAACGGGTGCAGGCCGTTCCAGTCGGTTTTTGGGTTGCTGCCATCTACGGGCTTGGAGTAATCAAAAGAGGAATCGCGTTTCGGGAAGAAGTTACCGTGGTAGTAGGCAATGTTACCGTCCGCATCGGCGTACACAGTGGCGTTAGAAGAGTTGGTGCGTAGCTGCATCATCTCGTTAAACTCCTTCAGGTTGCTTTTCTTGGTGCGGGTATAGGACTGGATCAGCGCATCCACCGGCTTCCACATCAGGGCTGTGGCTACCCACTTGTCGCCGTTCTTGTGCGTGATGGGCCCGTGGTGCGTGCGGTAGGTGGTAAAGGTTTTTTGCTTCAGCTCACCCCCATCTTTGTAAGCCAGCGTTACTTTACTCGTCGTGACAGGGCGCAGCTCCTCGCCATACTTGTAAAACAGCTTACCATCCTGCTTTACAATCGTCTCCTCAAACTCATCGATTACATCGGCATAGGCAGAAGTATGCATCCAGCCAGTTTTCTCGTTAAAGCCCTGGTACACGAAAAACTGCCCCCAGGTAACGGCGCCATAAGCATTCAGCCCTTCTTCGCTCACCGCATGCACCTCTCCTCTAAAAAAGAAAGAAGTATGCGGGTTAATCAGCAGCATGGCATCGCCGGAAGCCGTGTGCTTGCCTGCAATCGCGAAGCCGTTCGAGCCTTTTGGTTCTTCCAGAATCCCCGGCTTCACCAATCCATAGCTATTCACTCCAAGCGACTTATCCTCGCCATAAAAAGCCTTGATGCCTTTGGTAGAAACACTCTCGATATCGCCGCCGATGGAGCCTTCGCTGAAGTACATCGGCATCCAGGGCTCAAAGCGCGTCAGCAGCTTTGGCTTTACCTCCGGGTGCGTGTGCAGGTAGTAATTGATGCCATCGGCAAAAGCCTGGCAAAGCTTTTTCAGCCACTCCGGACTCTGCTCATACTGTACTTTAGCTTCTGCCTCTGTCATGTATAGGCGGGCACGAAGGTCACTGTACAGCATCTCCTCCCCTTCTGCTTCTGCCAGTCGGCCGGTTGCCCACAAGTAGTTGCGCTCCACCCGGTTAAAATCATCTTCGCACTGGGCATACAGCAGGCCAAAAACGGCATCGGCATCTGTCTTGCCATACACGTGCGGCACGCCAAAGTCGTCGCGCATAATGGTCACGCGGGCAGCCTGTTCCTCCCAAGCCACCACCTCTGTTTTAGATTCGGCTTGCTCTTTTACAGCGCAGGAAGAAAAGTTCAGGAACAAGAACAGCAGCAGGAGCAACTGGGGTTTTAAAGTATAGCGCATAGGTTGATCTGATGAAAGGAAACGATGAACCAATTTAAGGATAATTTTAGAAACCTCCTGCCTGTCAGCTCCATCGCTGGTGCGGGTTTATAGTAGCTGTACGAGCTGCGTAAAAAATTAAAGCAGCAATTGTATGCTTACTACAGTGGAGGAAGGGGCTTTATACTTGAGTTACTGTGTTTGCGATTAATTCACTTTTATTGTCGCACTTGGGCTCTTGCCTTGTAGCGTCAGACGCTCGCGGGACCTTCGGACACCGCAAGGTCTTTAAATTGCTTCTTCTACCACAGATGAGCATCCGCGCCAGAGAGATAAAAAAGTGATCAAGTGAAAATTATGCTTGTTGCCTCTGTTTCGCCAAGTAGCAATTATTCTCAAATTGTTTGCTGAACGAGTGCTATTAGGTAATCTTGTTATCAAAGAGTTTTTGATAGTAATATTGCGCTTAAACATCAAACAGCATCACTCACAAGTGCGCAGGATTTCGTAAATAGCATTATGAGCCGCACAGAAACGATTGAGGAGTTTTATAAAACCAAACTGAACTGGGTGCCCGACAATATCCGCAGGGAGATCGGGCATTTTAACGTGTTTAAGCTCGACGACTTTGTGGGCTGCCACTCCAAGCCTATTCCGTATAGCCGCAAAGATTATTTTAAGATCAGCCTTATCATCGGCCGGAACAAAGTACATTATGCTGACAAGGTAGTGGAGATAAAGAAACAGGCGCTGCTATTTGCCAATCCGCAGATTCCCTACAATTGGGAGCAAGTTGATGAGCAGCAGTCAGGTTTCTTCTGTGTTTTTACACCAGCCTTTTTCCATCACTTCGGCAATCTGAATAACTATGAGATGTTCCGGCCCCACGGAAACCCTGTGTTTGAACTGACCGACGAGCAGACTGCCAGAATAAAGGCGGTGTTTGAGCGCATGTTCGAAGAAATCAACTCTACCTATACCCACAAGTATGATGCACTCCGAAATCTGGTGTTCGAGATTCTGCACCATACTGCCAAAATGCAGCCTGCCCAACAGGCCGAAAAGCAGCACACCGACGCAGCGCACAGAATTTCTGTTTTGTTCCTGGAGCTGCTGGAAAGGCAGTTTCCGATAGAAGATACCAGGCAGCGAGTCGTGCTACGTTCTGCTTCTGATTTCGCCGACCAGCTCTCCATCCACGTAAATCACCTGAGCCGGGCCGTAAGGAAAACCACGCAGAAAACCACCTCCGACCTTATCAGCGAACGCCTGCTGCAAGAAGCTAAAATCCTGTTAAAGCACACCGACTGGAATGTGTCTGAAATTGCCTTTGCACTCGGTTTTACCGAGGTAACTCATTTCAATAACTTCTTCAAGAAAAAGCTCCAGCTAAACCCCACCCAATTCCGAAGTGTTAGCATTTCGTAAGGTATGGTTAGCATTTCGTTACCCTGACCGGCTACTGCCACGCTACCTTTGTTCCATCACTAAAAAGAAAAACTATGGACGCAAAGAAAGTATGGTTTGTTACGGGGGCTTCCAAAGGACTGGGGCTTACCTTCGTTAAAAAACTGCTAGCAAACGGTTATCGTGTAGCGGCCACTTCCCGCAACGTGCAGTCGCTTGTGCAAGCGGTAGGAGAAGTTTCAGAGGTGTTTCTACCCCTGGAAATGAACGTGACCGACAACGATGATGTAAAAGCAGCTATTGCCAGCTGCGTGCACCACTTTGGGCGCATTGATGTGGTGGTGAACAATGCCGGTTATGGTTTGATAGGAACCCTGGAAGAACTAAGCGAGGCAGAAGTAAAGGCTAACTTTGAAGTAAATGTATTCGGATCGCTGCACGTTATCCGCCACGCTTCGCCATACTTACGCCAGCAAAAATCGGGTTACATTTTCAATATTGCTTCTATTGGAGGATACACGGGAGGCTATCCTGGGTTTGGTATCTATTGTGCCACTAAGTTTGCGGTAGCAGGCCTTACAGAGGCACTTGCTGAAGAAATGAAGGACTTTGGCGTGCACGTATCGGTGGTATATCCGGGCTATTTCCGCACCGATTTCCTGTCGAGCGGTTCCGTTAAAACAGCCGCCCACCCGATTGCGGCTTACGAAAGTACCCGCGCCGTAGAGCAGGCTCACCTCCACGACATTAACGGCAACCAACCCAACGACCCTGAAAGAGCTGCCGAGATCCTGATAGAACTAAGTGAGCAGCCAGCGCCACCCGTGCACCTTTTCCTGGGCAAGGATGCCTATGCTGCTGCCACGCAGAAAAACGACCTTATCAGGCTAACCTTGGAGGAATATAAAGCACTGGCTACCTCCACAGAAATTGTTCAAAGCTAAACCTGCAGCATCTATTTTTTATGGCAACAACTATAGAAGAAACCAGGGCCTACATCGGCATGTGGGTAACAGCCGATGGCTATATCCGGCACGAGCTGCTACCGGGCAACCGCTACGACGAAGCGCGTGGTAACAGAAAGAGCGCTTACCAGGGGAATTATAAAATTACAGGCAACCACATCGATTATAAAGACGACACCGGCTTTACGGCTGATGGAGAATTCAAAGAGGGAGTTCTCTATCACGCCGGCATGATCTTATATAAGGAAGACAACTAATAAACGGAATGATGGAGAGGAAGCCAGGGCATCTTTCAAAGCAGAAGGACCGCTTCCTCTCCCGTTTCCTCACTCCTGCTCTGCTTAAAGTATAAATCTTCTACTAACAGGGAGTAGTCGACACCTTTTAAAAATTTGCGTAGCCACTCCTCCTACTTAGCGTTTTCTGCTGATACCCTATATTAAAACTGACCAATTCAGTGCATTTAAACACGTACACGTAATAGTTGCTTAGTATAGATTATTAAGTGCCGAGGGCTAAACACTGCCACCGATAAACAGTAGCTGCGTTATACTTACTGATCCTCCGCCTTTAAGATGATAAAGGTTACAATCCCCAGCACTTTCATGCTCATAGCCTCTGTAACTTCAATAGCAGGATAAGCAGCGTTAGCAGCCTCTAGAAATAGTTTTCCCTCCCTTTTTCGAATAGTTTTTACTGTAAAATTATTATCGAGATGGCAAACGGCAATACGCCCATCTTCTGGCTCCAGTAATAAATCGATAATAAGTATAGCACCATCTTTTATATTGGCATCTACCATTGAATTTCCTCTCACCTTCAGCATATAAGTAGCGGTGGGGTTCTTCACCAGGAACTCGTTTAAACTTATACGCTCATCCAGGTAATCATCTGCCAGCGATGGAAAGCCGGCTGAAATGCAGGAGGCATAATAAGGCACCTGCAGTACATCAAACTCATCAATCCTGTACAATTCATGCCCCTCACTTTTCGAAATACTTATGATAGTTTTTTGTTTCATAGCTCAACTAAAACTAATATTTTTAGTA
>NZ_JBHTLD010000235.1:0-7105 GCF_042678745.1 Pontibacter rugosus
GCTTTTAAAATTTGCTTAAAAAATTTCAAAAAACTACTAAATATAAAATTTACTATATTTGAGATTTAGCAAGTTCTTAGTTTAAAATGGCCTTTTGGGCAATATGCAGGAGCTCGTCTCCGGCATCGATGTTGTGGCGCAGCTTTGGCTTAAAGTTGATGGAAACACGAAGCGCTTTTAACCCCTGTACCCCTTGCAGTTCCTCCACATCCAGGTATTCTATGGCTCCTTCAATGTATCCCTCTGATCTGAGAAAATCCAGGTAGCGCACATACTCCTCCGCCTCTTTTTGCTGTGTATACACAATGGCTATCTTACCCGGTTGCGTCAGGCGCTCATCCGAATTACGTATGGTGGCCTTGTCAATCCTCTTCTTGATGATTTCGTAACGAATATTGTTAGCTCCATCAATATCAAACTTTTTCTCATCCAGCCTATACTTGATAGAAATAGGATCAGAATGCGCTAATATAAGTTGCGTGATCTCCAGTGGCAGTTTTAGGTCGGCTCTCAGCTTCTGAATACGGCGGCCTATCTCACAAGTAAGCATGAGCTGCCAGATTCGCATGTTTTTAAGGTATATCGGCTGGAAATCAGCATTGTGCAGCAGAGATGCCCCGATATAAATATTATACTCAAGCCCATCTGTTTTATACTTCTCAAAGTAATGCGGAAATGTCTGCTGCGCCTTCTCTTCCTCACGGTCCAAAAACGAAGAAATGGTTTCGTTGATCATATAGAGGCTCTCTTCATAAGCTTTACGCTTGTTGTACACGGCTTTATATCCGTTGTTTATGGCCGAGCGATAAGCCTGTACAGTATGCTGCGAAGCAGGTGCCTTTTGCAGGAAATGATCGAAGAGCGGTTCAATGTCTGAGCGCAGGAATGCAAGTATGGTAGCCTCATCACCAGAACTTAGCTCATTCACAATGCTCTGAGAGAACTGATCGATGCGGTAAAGCAGCTCATCCAGTATGGTTAGGTTCAGGTTATCTTTAGCGGCAAGTATAACTTCTTTAGCCAGTACCAGTTGGTCAAGCAGGTCGCCTTGTATCGCTTTGTTTCGTTCGGTAGCCGAGCTGCGTACATCCGAAGAACCGTAAAGCGGAAATATCTCGCTAAATACAATAGGCTCAATTTCTGAGCTGGTATTGTTTTCCATTTTCTCCAGCAGGTTGATGGCCGCCTGTGTAAAGCGCCACTCCACTATCGGGTGTATGGCCGTATACTTTTCTTTGATGATGCTCTGTATACTACTGCGTAGCTCATCCAGGCTGCGGTTCATGGCCAGGGCAAACAGCGGCAAAATTTCCTTAAGCCTGATGGTGGAAAGCGCATTAAGCTCTCCTGGTATAGGCGAGGCCAATTCCATCAGGCCAATTATACTGCCTTCGTACTGCAGCGGTGCAATGATCAAATTGCGGAGCCCTGCCTGCACGAGTTGCTGCTCGATGCATGTAGGGTTGGGCAGTACGTTTAGGTCTTCTACTACAATGGTATGGCCTTTTTTAACAACTGGCTCATAGATAGATCCTGCCAGGTCTTTAATAGTAAGGTCGCAGTCTTGCGTTAAAACAAATCCGTTCCAGATACGGCGTGCATAGCTGGTATCAAACTCACGGAGGTTCGGGTAAGAGGCAAAACCAAGTTTTATGCCTGGCAATCCGAAAAGTACGCGCAGTTTTTGTTGAAGGTCCAGAAATCCTTCTTCTGTACTGACAGAGTCTCTATCCAGCAGGTCGAAACGCAGCGAGGAAATAGTTTCCTCCATCGTTACGTCTGTTAAGTCGTAGATGGCAAAACCAGTAAACTCAAAATTATCAGGCGGCAATACCTGCATCCACAAATCCAGATCGTTGTAGCGGTTAATCATAAAGTTGATCTGCTGGGCGTTTAGCGGCTTTATCTCTCCTTTAGCCTTCACTTGCATAAACTTCAGGTCAACGTCTACTTTATAGTGCCTGGAAAGGCCGGTAAACTTATCCTTTACTACAAATACAAAGGGTTCGTCAATCTTGAAATTGGCGTTATAAAATTTGTCCAGTATGATAGTATAAGCTTGCAGTGTTATGCGAAAGAGCAGGGTTTTCTGATCCAGATTTAGCTTTTCAGCATAATTGTCACCTACCATTAAGTTCATCTCCTCCAGCTTTGGAGAAGCATAGAAGCTTTTGAATTGAAATGGCACTGACACCGCTTTCAGATCATTCTCCCAAAGCGCACTCGGGAAAATATCTTCCATCAGTAGATCAACCGTCTCTATATGCTTCTCAATGATAGCAGTATCCTGAATTTGTCCCATTAGCTCAGAGTTGCCTTGCAGCATCTCTGTCAGTTCCTGAATACGCTCAGCGTTGCACCCCGGATCATGCTTCACCTTATTCTCCCAATAGGAGATAAGTGGAGCCAGGCTTAAGGTAGTTTTGAATGGGAATTCATTCACACTCAGTATAACATCATCGTTGCTGGTCATCGAAACAACAGTTTCGTGAAAGCTGCCTTTGTGGTATTTACTCATAAATTATGCGTTGGCTTTACTGGTCAAGCCGTATATCTTGCTCTCTTGTTAAACGAGGTTTTCTCGTAAAAGATAGTACAATTTTGGGCAGATGATATTATGGTTGTGTTATCCTGTGTTAAGCATGACTGATACTTGATTTAACACAGTTTTAGTGTCTGATTATATATTTGTGGCACAATATTTACGGTAAAACAAGGGTTAAAGTTTATAGCGATAAAATAGAAACTATGATGAGAAAAATTAACTGGATGCTTACCATGTTGTTGACTGTAGCTGTTGTGGGATTTGCACAGGCGCAGTCGCAGTTAGAGCAGGATTTAGCAGACCTGCGCACCTGGATGCAAAAGCGAAGTGTACAGGCCGATAGTGCCATCACCGCTGAATGGCCAACCGTGAAGAAGGAGTTCAAGGAACTTACCTATAGCCTGGATAACAATACAAAGAAGCTTTCAGATAAGTCGAGAGAAGAGTATAACACTTATAAACAGCAGTATAAAGAGTGGGAGGCATATAACGAGAGCCAGCTGGTAGACCTGGATGGGCGTGAGCTGGAGCGATGGGAACGTAACATGACAGGTACCACGAATATTGACAGAGTTAAGCCTGTACACTTGCGCGATGCCTTTATTAGAGCTTTAGAGTATACGCGCCAGAAAAAACAGAACTGGAGCCTCCGCGATTGGGAGTATGCAGAGTTTGTAGTAGGAGAACTGAACACGCGTAAAGCGCAGACCCAGGACTTACTGAGTACGGGTGATAAAATTAAAATCGCTGCCTTGCAGGTAGAGTTCACAGCCCTTAAAAGAGGGCGAGAGGTGAAAGATTCTTATAAGCAGGCGCGGGAAGATAACCGCTAACCCGGTAATTTTACAGTAAAGGCAAAGAGCCACGGCAGAATTTCTGCCGTGGCTCTTTGCCTTTATGATTGATGGCTTAAATAGCGTTTTGCCCTTTTGTGCCGCCAGACTGCTCTTTGTTTTCGTTACGGCCCTGATTTGGGCTTTTGTTTTGTTTCTGGTCCGTCAGATGGCGGTTTTCTTTCGCATCGTTTTGATCTTTAGCAAATGGCTTGCTTTGTTTGCTTGGGTCTTGATTATGTCCTTTTGTCATAGCTTTCTGATGTATAGGTTTATACTTGTGTCTTTACTTAGTTTACGACAGGACAGGCCTTTAGTTCATTCTACCATAGACTGACAGCCACAGTATGTGGATAACCTGGTGGGGAACTTGTATATAAACGATCTGTAAAAAGGTGTACTTTTGTCATCCGGTCTTAATCAAAGTACAGATTATCATGCATATTGCAATCGTTGGCAACATTGGCGCTGGTAAAACTACCCTTGCCACAAAGCTTTCCCAGCACTTTAAGTGGGATTTATACCTGGAGGCAGTGGATAATAACCCCTACCTGAAGGATTTTTATGAGGATATGGAGCGTTGGGCGTTTCACCTGCAGGTGTTTTTTCTGAACAGCCGTTACACCCAGGTACAGCAGATACAGGCCAATGGCCATAACGTTATTCAGGACCGGACCATTTATGAAGATGCGCATATTTTTGCCAAAAACCTGCACCAGTCCGGGCTAATGAGTACACGCGACTTTGATAACTATTTTTCTCTCTTCCAATCGATGATCAGCATGGTAAAAGCCCCTGACCTGATGATTTACCTGAAGGCTGATTTGCCAAAGCTGATTGGACAAATTGAGAAGCGTAACCGCGACTACGAAAGCAGTATTAGCATCAACTATCTGCGTAACCTGAACGAGCATTATAATACCTGGATGAGCAGTTACGACCAAGGCAAGCTGTTGGTAATCGATGTGAATAATATGGACTTTGTGGCCAACCCAGAAGACCTTGGTTCTATTATCGAAAAGATACAGCGCGAGCTTTTCGGGCTTTTTTAGACTTACAATTTATACTTATACTTCTGGAAAGGGTAGCAGCTACGGTTGCTGCCCTTTTTGTTTGCAAGTCGGGATTATCCATCTCTGGCACTCCTAGTTTTTCTCAAAGGCCTCTACACCTATGAAGAGAACATAGGAACGGCCATTTAGAAAGTATATCGCTGTAGTTAGAGTAACCGTATTCCAACCACCCCTGGATCTAAGGCGGGGGATCTGTAACTGCTCCTTTTAAAGTATAAGTTTCAAAGCTGTCGGTGTCGCGCGGGCAGGTCGCGACCTGTTCCTACAGAAATAGCTGAAGCTTCGTCAATGGATGCTATCTGCGAGTTCCCAAACCTTGGCTTGTACAAGGCCCCAGCCGTGAGCGCTCCAAAGTATAATGTGAAACAATAGGTAGATAGGAGCTGGAGGATAGGCGGTAACTAGAAAAGACAGCTTAGCAGAGCTTGCGGGACGCAGCGGGTTTGGAAGTATAGTCGAAGCTGTACAGGTATGGCTCTGCAAGCTAGTAGAGCTGGAAACTCTACACCATAGTAGGCACTAGCTGCAAGCTAGCACCAGCGGGAGGTTATGGAAGTATAAACTGCACCAAGTATAGCAAGAGCTGTAGCATGTATGGCTTTTCAAGCCAGTTGAGTTAAAAACTCAACACCGTCAAAAGACACGAGTTGGAAACTCGTGCCAGCGAAGGCAGTCGAAGCAGTCGCTTGCACCAGCTAAGCTTTATCCACTTCACCACCACCTCCCTTTGCCTTCAAACCAAAAACTACTATCTTCAACATCAGAACTAATCAAACCTAAACCATGAAACCACGCCATATACTTTTGGCTTCGGCGGTTGCCGCGGCATCTTTTGGCTGTAATAGCAACATTACCGAAGATACAAGCACACAAACAGAAACCGTAGCAGCCGACAACTTGCAACAAAAGCTGGATGCTTATACGACAGTGCGTCTGACGGCAGACCTGAACAACCTGAGCGCAAACGAGAAGAAGATGATTCCGCTGCTGATACAGGCTTCTGATATTATGAACAAGTTGTTCTGGTATGAAGCCTATGGCAAAAGTGACTCACTCTTAGCTACCTTAGATAATGAGGCCGCCAGGCAATATGTAAAAATCAACTATGGCCCCTGGGACCGTCTGAATAATAATGAGCCTTTTATACCAGGAGTAGGGGCAAAGCCAGAGGCAGCAAACTTTTACCCGGAGAACATGACAAAGGAGGAGTTTGAGCAAGCTAATTTACCCGACAAAGCCAGTCAGTATACTTTCCTGCGCCGCGATGCAAACGGAAAACTGATCACGGTGCCTTACCACGTACAGTTTAAAGAAGAAGTGCAGCAAGTATCAGATTTGCTGAAGCAAGCTGCCGGCTTAGCCGAGGATCCCGGACTTAAAAAGTACCTGAACCTGCGCGCAGAAGCACTTCTAACAGACAATTACCAACCATCTGACCTGGCTTGGATGGACATGAAAAACAACAAGCTGGACATTGTGATCGGTCCGATAGAGACATACGAAGACAAACTGTTTGGCTATAAAGCAGCTCACGAAGCCTATGTGCTGGTAAAGGATATGGAATGGAGCGATCGCCTGTCGAAGTATGCGGCTTTCCTGCCAGAGCTGCAGCGCGGCCTGCCAGTACCTGCCAAGTATAAAACCGAAACACCTGGTACTGATTCCGATCTGAACGCCTATGACGTAGTATACTATGCCGGCGATAGCAATGCGGGCAGTAAGACCATCGCCATTAACTTACCAAACGATGAGGAGGTGCAGCTAAAGAAAGGAACACGCCGCCTGCAATTAAAGAATGCCATGCGCGCCAAGTTCGAGAAAATCATGGAACCCATAGCCGAAGAGCTGATTGTGGAAGACCAGGAGAAGTATGTAACCTTTGATGCCTTTTTTGCCAATACTATGTTCCACGAAGTGGCGCACGGGCTGGGAATTAAAAACACAGTTAACCAGAAAGGCACCGTACGTGAAGCACTAAAAGAACATGCGTCTGCGCTGGAAGAAGGCAAGGCTGATATCCTCGGCTTATACATGATTACGCAGCTGGCAGAGAAAGGCGAAATAGAGGGAGACCTGAAGGAATATTATACTACATTTCTGGCAGGTATTTTCCGCTCGGTGCGCTTTGGTGCGTCTAGTGCGCATGGCAAGGCTAACATGGTGCGTTTCAATTTCTTTCAGGAAAATGGCGCTTTTGAGCGTAATGAGCAGACCGGCAAGTATAGCGTAAACTATGAGAAGATGCGTGAAGCTATGAACAAGCTGTCGGAGAAGATACTGACGCTTCAAGGCAACGGCGACTATGCAGGCGTAGGAAACCTGCTGAACGAGCAGGGGCAGATAAGCCCACAGCTACAGGCTGATTTGAACCGTCTGTCAAAAGCTAACATTCCGGTAGATATTGTGTTTGAGCAGGGAACGGAGGTACTTGGTCTCTGAGGTACTTTCACTACATACCTACCACTATATACAAAAGGCCCAACTATAAAAGTTGGGCCTTTTGTATAACTCAAGTTGTTAAAGTAAATGTTTGAATAATTCAATTTATGTAGCACTTTGCAAGAAAGCTGCCGGAAAATTCAGATAATTTAATAATCAAGTATAATCAATGCTAACTGGCGACTACTGTAGGGTGGAGCGTATTTATTTTATAG
>NZ_JBHTLD010000236.1:0-6859 GCF_042678745.1 Pontibacter rugosus
TGAATTGATTTATTTTAATTCAGAATCAATAGCGTAGAAAAATAATTTTACATAGCGTTTCATCTGGTAGTAAAGAGTTAGTAGCTGACGCATGAAAAAAATAAAACTAATTGAAGTAAGGTCTGAGCTGGGGGCCGGCACACGTGGAGCCAGCATGGGGATAGAGGCGCTAAGAGTCGCTTGTTGGGACAAAGGGTCTGATTACTTTAAACGTTTTAATTCTGTCAGTGTACCAGACTTAAACTATACTTTGTTTGATCCGGATGTATTCCCGAACGCACACCGTATTGATAGTATCCTGACGGTACAGAAAAATATTGCCAGGGCAGTAGAGCAAACGGTAGCCATGGATATGTTCCCGTTGGTGCTGGCTGGCGATCATTCTAACGCACACGGTACCATTGCTGGTATAAAAGCAGCTTACCCCGATAAAACGCTGGGTGTGATCTGGATTGATGCACACGCAGATATTCACTCACCTTTTACGTCTCCATCAGGCAATGTGCATGGTATGCCGTTGGCCATGGCCCTGAATTTCGACAACCTGGACAGGCAGATTAATGAACCAGCACCTGAAGCAATCTTCTTCTGGAACTCGCTGAAGAAGCTGGGTTACAATGGGCCTAAGCTTAAGCCGGAGCACCTGGTATACATTGTGGTGCGCGATACTGAGGAGCCCGAAGAATACCTGATGAAAAAACATGGCATCAAGAATTTTACGTATGATGAGCTGAACAAGAAGGGCGTTCCGCAAGTAGCCAAGGAGACTTTGGAGCGACTAAAAGACTGTGATATACTTTATATCAGCTTTGATGTGGATAGCCTTGATTCTAAGTTTTCAAAAGGAACGGGCACACCCGTAGAAACAGGGCTTACTGTAAAACAGGCAAAAGAACTAAATTACCTGTTGCTGCAGGACCCGAGGGTGGTTTGCTACGAAATGACGGAAATCAACCCGACACTCGATACAGAGAATACCATGGCTGAAAATGCCTTCGATATACTAGAGACAGCCACAGAGGCTATCCTTAAAAAAGAATCTAACAGTACAGCTATACATTAATGCAACTTCAAGAAGCCATCAGCCAGCGCATCAGCGAGGCGCTACAGGCAGTGTTCCAGGTAACTGTGGATGCTGGGCAGCTAGCCTTGCAGCCTACCCGCAAAGAGTTTGCAGGTTCCTTTACCTTCGTTACCTTTCCTTATACCAAGCAGGTAGGCAAAGGCCCTGAGCAAATTGGCCAGGCGCTGGGTGAGTACCTGAAGGAGAATGCTAAGGAAATCAGGAACTTCAACGTTGTAAAAGGATTTCTAAATCTGGAAATAGAGGAGGCCGAGTGGCTGCACCTGTTCCGCGAAATTATGAGCAATCCTGATTACGGACAAGGTGAGGCAAGCGGCCGTAATGTCATGGTGGAGTATTCTTCTCCAAACACGAACAAGCCACTGCACCTGGGCCACCTGCGCAATAACTTCCTGGGGTATTCAGTGTCTGAGATTCTGAAGGCAAATGGCCATGATGTGATGAAGGTAAACCTGGTAAACGACCGCGGCATCCATATCTGTAAGTCTATGCTGGCTTATGAGAAAATGGGTAACGGCGAGACACCGGAAAGCAGCGGCATGAAAGGCGACCATTTGGTTGGAAAGTACTACGTGTTGTTTGACAAAGCTTATAAGGAGCAGGTAGAAGTATTGGCGGCAGAAGGTATGGAGAAAGAGGAAGCCAAGAAAAAGGCTCCACTCATGCTGGAGGCGCAGGATATGCTGTTGAAGTGGGAGCAGGGCGATGAGCAGGTAGTAGGCCTTTGGAAAAAAATGAACAGCTGGGTATATGCCGGCTTTGATGAGACATACCGCACCATTGGTGTTGATTTCGACAAATATTACTACGAGTCGCAAACGTATACTTTAGGTAAAGAGCGCGTAGAAGAAGGCCTGCAAAAGGAGGTATTCTTTAAAAAAGACAATGGTTCGGTTTGGGTTGATCTGACTGAAGAAGGGCTGGACGAAAAACTGTTGCTGCGTGCTGATGGAACATCTGTATACATTACCCAGGATTTGGGCACAGCAGAACTGAAGTATAATGATTTTCCGTACGACCAGTCGCTTTACGTGGTGGCCGATGAGCAGAACTACCACTTCCAGGTACTAAAGGCTACACTGAAGAAGCTAGGCAAACCTTATGCAGATGGTATTCATCACCTTTCGTATGGCATGGTAGACTTGCCTTCCGGTAAAATGAAGTCGCGTGAGGGTACTGTGGTGGATGCTGATGAGTTGGTGCAGGAAATGATTGATACGGCACGCCAGCAAACTGAAGAGCTAGGCAAAATTGAGGGCTTTACGCCGGAGCAGGCACAGGAACTGTACCATACCCTGGCGATGGGAGCTTTAAAGTACTTCCTGCTGAAGGTAGACCCGAAAAAGCGTATGCTGTTTAACCCGCAGGAATCTATTGATTTCCGTGGAAACACAGGTCCGTTTATACAATACACACATGCCCGTATCTCAGCTATACTTCGGAAGGCCGGAGAAATGGGTATCAGCTTGGATGCAACATCATTTGCAGATTTCAAAAACCTGCACGAAACGGAGCAGGAGGTAATTATACAACTGGTTAACTTCCCGGCTGTGGTAAAAGAGGCTGGTAACTTGTATGCGCCATCTGTTATTGCCAGTTATGCTTATGAACTTGCCAAATCCTATAACCGTTTCTACCAGGAGGTATCGATCTTTAACGAGACGGATGAGCAGGCGCGTAGTTTCCGTATTGCCTTATCGGCGATGGTAGCCCGTTTTGTGCGGGAAAGCATGAGCCTGCTGGGTATAGTGGTGCCAGAGAGGATGTAACAGCTTGGTGCTAAGTATAAGCCTGTAGCCACCTAACAATTTACAGCCTTGGCGGTTGTACCTGCTCAGGCTATACTTGCACTGCAATTTTCTAAATCACCTAAGTATGATTAAAAGATTTACGTATGCTCTTACATCAGCTGTATGGCTGGCCAGCTTGCTCCTGGTAGCAGTGGCCTGCCAGCAGGGAAACAATGCTAACCTAAAACCAGAAGCAATGGCAACAGAAACAACTTCCAACCCAAACGCACAGTCTAGCGATTTTTATGGTTTCAACATGAAAACACTGGATGGCAAGCAAGTGGATTTCTCGCAGTACAAAGGAAAAAAGGTGCTGCTTGTAAACACGGCCTCTGAGTGCGGCTACACAAAGCAGTACGAAGACCTGCAGAAACTACACGAGACATACGGTAATGATGTGGTGGTACTAGGCTTTCCTGCGAATAACTTTGGTGGCCAGGAACCGGGATCTAACGAGGAGATTGCCTCTTTTTGCCAGAAGAACTATGGCGTAAGTTTCACCATGTTTGAGAAAATATCTGTGGTAGGAGATGATAAAAGCCCGCTGTACGCATGGCTGGCACAAAAAGCTCCCAACCAGGAAGAACCAAACTGGAACTTCTGCAAGTATCTGGTTGACGAGCAGGGGCACGTAACGGCGTTCTATCCATCTAAGGTCAAGCCGATGGATGAAGAACTTCTGAGTGCACTTAAGTAAGAAGTATAAATAATGATTTTGCCTGGTGCAAGCGTCCGCTTGTGCTTTAAATAAAATAGCTTGACACAAGTAAATACCTGTGTCAGGTTTTAGCACAGTATATCAACGTTGAATACATCACAAAATTCAATATCCCCAAATCCAGGTCTTGTAAAGGCTTGGATTTCGGCTTTTAGGCCACGTACGCTGCCGCTTGCACTTTCCTGTATAGGTATGGGAGCATTTATGGCAGCAGCCAACGGCTATTTTAGTGCTGTGGTAGTGGCCTTGTGTGTGCTTACTACGCTTTTTTTGCAGATACTTTCCAACCTGGCTAACGACTATGGCGACTCCAAAAACGGGGCAGATAGTGTGCACCGGGAAGGGCCGATGCGGGCAGTACAGGCGGGGCACATTCAAGCAGAGCAAATGAAAAAAGGCATGCTGGTATTCAGTCTGCTTTCGCTGTTGTCAGGGCTGCTGCTGCTTTGGGTTGCTTTTGGCACAGAGGGATTAATGCTCTTTCTGGTGTTTTTAGGCTTGGGTTTGGCTTCCATCTGGGCAGCCATCAATTACACAGCCGGCGATAAACCGTATGGCTATGCTGGTCTGGGCGATATTTTCGTTTTTGTTTTTTTTGGTTTGGTTGGGGTCTTAGGTACTTATTTTCTGCAGGCACAGGAACTGCAAAGCTTGGTTATACTTCCGGCACTGGTCTGCGGCTTCTTCTCTACAGCGGTTCTCAACGTTAACAACATCCGAGATATTAACTCTGATAAATTGGCAGGAAAGCGGTCTGTACCTGTAAGGTTGGGGCAGAAAAAAGCACGTGTTTACCACCTCATGTTGCTCTTTGGCGGTGTGCTAAGTGCTTTTGCCTATGTATTATTTAACTACGAAAGCCCCTGGCAGTTTCTGTTTGTGCTTGCCCTACCGCTAGTGCTGGTAAATGGCGTAAATGTATGGCAAAAGCAAACTTCCAAAGAGCTCGATCCTTACCTGAAGCAAATGGCCATGACAACGCTGCTGTTTGTGCTGTTGTTCGGTATAGGGCAGGTGATATAACAGCAACCGTATAAAACAGAAAAGCCGTCTTTAGTTAAAGGCGGCTTTTCTGTTTTATACGGTTGCTGTTACTTAGGCCAGCAGTGACTGACTTTGAATTATATGTCCTCCACGTGCCTCAAGGTCGGCTTTAGCTATTTCAAATCCATTAGCGTCAATGGCCCGGACAGCATCCTCGATGTAATACACCTCAAAAGCCTCTGTAAGGGCGTCTTTGGCAGAAAAATAAACACAATAGTCTGCAGCAAGACCAACTAAGTATACTTCTGTTACGCCTTTGCCGCGTAGATAATCTGCTAATCCAGTAGATTTCAAGCGGCCATTATCATAAAAGCCGCTGTAGCTGTCTATTTCAGGGTTAGTGCCTTTTCTGAAGATAGCTTCAATACGTTTCTGGTCCAGCTTATCGGATAACGCTGCCCCAGGAGTACCTTGTACGCAATGGTCTGGCCACAGTACCTGCTCCAAGCCATTTAGGTCTATTACCTCGAATAGGTTTTTACCCAGATGTCTTGAGGCAAAGCTTTTGTGCCCTTCCGGATGCCAGTCCTGTGTGGCTACTACCAGATCGAACTGCGGCTGCAATCTATTTACAACAGGTATAATAGCATCACCATCGGCCACGGCAAGTGCTCCGCCTGGTAAGAAATCTACCTGAATATCTATCAACAATAAGGCACGCATTGCTAGCTTTATTCTTGAGGTGTAGCAGCAGGTGAGTTAGGCGCACTTGCGCTGCCTCCTTTGCCACGGTTGTTGTTTCTGTTACGGTTGCGGTTATTGTTGTTCCGCTTTCTAGGCTGCTGTTCTCCTGTGCCTTGCTCTTGCGGAGTGGCATTAGCGGCAGGCGTACCCTCTGTCGAGGCTGTTGCAGGTCTTTGCCCGTCACGGCTACGGTTACGGTTGCCACCGCTACCACCGCTGCGGCCTCTGTTTCTGTCGCCGCTACCAGATCCTTGTTTCGCGCCTCCTCTGGAGCGGTTACCACCGCTGCTGTGGCCATCTATACGTGTAGGGTTATAAGCAGGGCCAGGTCCGAAATCATCCGGCAAGGCAAGCTTCGGAAGTTCACGCTCAATCAAACGCTCTACCTTCTGCACACGGTACATATCTTTCTCGTTTACAAAAGTAATGGCCATGCCTGTAGAGGCGGCACGTGCCGTACGGCCCACGCGATGTACGTAATCCTCGGCATCCTGTGGCATATCAAAGTTAACTACATGGCTCAGGCTGTCGATGTCTATACCTCTGGAAAGGATATCTGTGGCAACCACAATCTGGTACTGCTTGTTTTTAAAGCCCTGAAGCGCCTTCTCGCGCTCATCCTGCGTCATGTCAGAAGAGATGCCCTCTGCTGTAAAGTTCATCTTCTTTAAAGAGCGAACAATCTGGCTGACGTTAGACTTGCGTGAAGTAAAGATAATCATGTTGAGTACATCCAGGCTGCGCAGCAGGTGTTCCAGCAGTGGAAGCTTCTGGTTATCGTATGTCAGGTACAGGCGCTGATCTATACCTTCTGCTGGCTTAGAGATAGCCAGATTCACCTCTGCCGGGTCTTGCAGAATCTGCTGTGCCAGGTCGCGAATCTTACGTGGCATGGTGGCAGAGAAAAGGAGTGTCTGTCGCTGCTTTGGTAACTGCTGAATAATTTTAAGCAGATCATCCATAAAGCCCATGTCCAGCATCTTGTCAGCCTCGTCGAGCACCAGGTGGTTTAGCTGGTCTAGTTTTACATAGCCCATGGCCATGTGCGAAATAAGGCGGCCAGGGGTGGCAATGATGATATCTGCACCAGTGGTAAGCGCACGCTTTTGCTGCTCCCAATCGTCTCCTTTGTTACCGCCATAAATAGCAATAGAGGAAACGGACGCAAAGTAACCAAATCCTTCTACCTGCTCATCTATTTGCTTGGCAAGCTCGCGGGTTGGCACCAAAATAAGTGTGCTGGTGTGTTCGTAGTTGCCATGAGAAATGCGGTCTATGAGGGGAAGCAAATAGGCCGCTGTTTTACCTGTGCCGGTTTGGGCGCAGGCAATCATGTCTTTTTTTTCAAGTATAAGTGGAATTGCTTGCTCCTGCACAGGAGTAGGCTTGTTATAGCCCATCGAGTCAATTCCTGTTAGCACGTCTTCGTGTAGGTTAAAAGAATGGAAGTCCAATGTTTCTAAAATTACAGTTTGATTACATGGCGGCCATCTTTATCCATCAGCCGCTTTTACACAGTAAATATACTACAAATAAAGC
>NZ_JBHTLD010000237.1:0-6812 GCF_042678745.1 Pontibacter rugosus
CTATGTTTGTAACGCAATATAAAACTACCCCGATTTCCTGTAAATAATTGTATGAAAACCATACTAAGTTAGTCATGTAAATGGCTGATAGGTGGTTTTATTTACCCCTTACTCTTTTGCTTTAGAGAAATATGCCAGCTCAGAAAGACAGTAACATCAATGACTATGCCTTTGATTACCTGCGTTCTTTTTACATGCAACGCTTTGGTTTAAAAAAGATCCTGATCGACAAAGCCGAAAAAACAAAGCATGGTTATGCGCTTGATGGTCTTTTTTCATTTAACAACCAACAGGAAGAGGTGTTTATTGCTTCGTTAAACACAACCCATTCCGCTGTTATTGCACAAATACTCACCCGCTACAGAAAAAAAGGGTTGAGCAAAATCCGTTACGCCACATTTTTTCTCGTGTTAATTCTAACTTTTTGCATCGGTTGGAATTTTACGCACTGGTCTATCAGGTTTGTTTTGCCTGTACTGTTGGCTGCTACGGCATTTATCACACACACTTTGCTAGAAGAGCGGCATTTAAAGAAAAAAATAGCGTCGCTGTTAGATGATTTAAAGCGAGCCCCTGCCGATGAGCAGTGGATTGGCCTTTCATTGAGTAGCCTGACTTTCCGAAATAACCTGCTTGCACAATACTTTTTGGCCACCTGCAAACAACGCGGCATAGGAGTAATAACAGTAGGCAAGCGCGCCAAGGTTGTTATGTTGCAGGAGCCAAAAACCGTTACCTGCCGGCGTGGCGATTTTCTATCGCATTACAGTGCAGAAGTGCGCATACGCAAGGCACTGTTAGGGGATTCTTACCTGCGCGTAGCCTAAAATCAGCCGTACACTTTAAGTAATTAAAGCCCTTTTGTTATATCAAATGTAACAAGAGGGCTTTTGCATTAGTACAATGAGCAGCACCCCGAACTAAAAAAACAAACTTATGACACTAATACTGCTTATTATACTTGCCATTGTGATAGCCATTGGAGTTTTCTGGTTTAAGTCGAAAACCCCTAAGCGTTAAAACAGCACTTTTAAGTACAGATGAATATACCGTACATTCTGCATTTTTTGGAGCGCCTGCAACAAAACAACAGCAAAGACTGGATGGATAATCATCGTGATGAGTACTTACAGGCAAAGCGCTATTTTATAGAACTTATAGATCATTTAATCAAGGAATTACAAGCCTTTGATGCTTCGCTGCACGGTGTAACAGCGCAGCAATGCCTGTTCCGAATAAACAAAAACGACTTTTCTAAAAAGGGAGAGGCACCTTATAAAAGCCATTTTGGGGCAGGCATATCGTTGGGAGGCAGGCACTCTCCTTTTGCAAACTATGTGCTGCTGTTAGAGCCAGGCGACGGCTCCAGAATCGGAGGCGGCATTCGTAAACCGACTACCAGGCAGCTTGAATTAATACGGGAAGAAATAGATTATAATCCCGGCAAATTACGACAAGTATTGCAGAAGCCGGAGTTTAGCAAGATTTGGGGAGATTTTAGGGGAGATCAGCGAAAATTGCCTCCTAAAGGCTATGATAAAACTCATCCTGAATTAGACCTGCTTACTTATAATGGCTTTCAGGTATTGCGATATTACAAAGATAAAGAAGTGCAACAAGCCGGATTTATAGATATATTACCTTCGCTTTACAAAGAAGTAAAACCATTACACGACTTTCTGAATTCAGCCTTAACCGAACTATAAGTGAAAAAACTAGCCGTAAACCTCACATTCTTTCTATCACTTGTACTGCTGCTATCCAATTGTAACCAGCAGAAACGCATGCCAGACACGCAACCCGATGTACATGGGTATGTTACCAATATCAAGCGCACTGCTGGTAATAAGAATATCGGAAAAGCTCTGGTAGCCGTGAAGGCGTTGGAAGGTATTGAAACCAAACATGCTGCCGCGAATATCAAGATTGATGAGAATACACTGATCGAAGACCAGAACGGGAAAGCACTTAAATTAAGCAACCTGCGCGAAGGACACGAAGTGCAGGCCTGGTTTGACGGCGAGGTAGTGCAGGCTGCACCTGTACAAGGATATGCCAAGGCTGTACGTATTACTTATTAAGCAGTATGGCAGAGCAGGAGACAAAGTATAACTGGCACAAAGTGTTTGCATCAGTCACGGAGGCTGCTGCTAAAGTACCGGTGCGCAAGTTGCATAAGCTGGAGCTGGAAAACCAGCAGATTTGCTTTGCTCATACGGCAACAGGTTTTTTTGCCATATCCGATACCTGCCCTCACTTAGGTTACTCCCTCAGCAAAGGCACAACCAATTACCTCAACGAGATTATTTGCCCCTGGCATAGCTACCGCTACAACCTGGACAGCGGGCGGGAGTGTGACTATAAAAGCCGAAACGCAACCACTTATCCAGTGGAGTTGAGAGAAGACGGGGTATTTATAGGTCTTCCAAAACAAGTTTAAATTTTCCGTTCCCGGCAAAATTCTCCTTCTAAAACTACAGCTGTTATTTCCTTTAAACCGTATAAACCAGGTTATTATTAGCTTAAGGCAAGGCGGTTATATCCGGGGAAAGTATGCACATTTCAGACGAAAAAACAGAATTTACAGCTAGTGTGGCAGCTTGGCCTGCACCCTTAGAACTGAAACAACAGAATGGAGAAGTATTTGTTACGTTACTCCAACATGACAATTACATAGAAGCCAAGTGGACAGGGCATATTACAGCTAACGATGTTATTACAGCTTGTAAAGCCTACCTTGAGGTGATTCAGAGGCACCCTTGCCCGGGCATGCTAAATAACAAATCAGAAGTAACAGGTGATTGGGCCGAAGCGAACGACTGGATTGAATTCGAATGGCTGCCAAAGGCCATGTATGCCGGCTTGCGCTGTCTGGCTCATATTTACTCAAGCAATATGTTCAGTAGACTATCAGCGAGAGATTTATATTTACGCGTAACGCCCCGATTACAAATGAAGAATTTCATGGATCATGATACCGCCATCCACTGGATACAGACTCACCTCACGTCTACAGGCGAAGAAACGCAACCTGCTCCACAAGTATAAACAAGCCCTCTGCTGCCATACTATTGCTATTGGGTTATTTACATCGATATATTTATTTCCCACTCAATAAACACAACATTATGATAATGTTAGGTAGTTTTGTGGCTACCTTTGTAAATAGCAAATTCCCCTTATAGTTAAATTAATGAGCGCGCAGGAGAAGACAATAGCTGTTATACTTACAGCTCCCGTTGAATTGTTCAATTCTCAAGGAAATGTGTTTATAACGCTCTTCCAGAAAAAAGATTTTCTGGTTGCCAAGTGGCACGGCCACATCACATCAGAAGATGTAATTATAGCAGCTACAGCATACGAGCAGCTTATATCCCAGCACTCCTGCGCAAAACTACTGAACGACAAATCAGACATTACAGGTGAGTGGGACGACGCCAACGATTTCCTGGAGTTTGACTGGATTCCGGCAGTGATAGACGCTGGGCTGCTATGCATGGCACATGTATACTCTCAGAACATGCTCAGCTGCTCGTCTGAGTACGAGCTGTTTTTACGTGCTGCGCCACAACTACAGGTAGCTAACTTTACCGAACTTGCATTAGCTGAACAGTGGCTCGCTAACTGCGAAGTAGCGGTATAGCCAAGTATATACCTGCTGCGGCTGCCTTAGTTAAGGGCAACTGCAGCAGGAGCTATCACAGAGATTTCAACTGTGTCAAGTAACACATCCATCACAGGCTCATCTAAATTTGCGGGGGCTTCATAAGCCACTGTAGCTTCTTTAGGCTGCGGCACACGGCAAGTATCTTTTACAGCAAGACCAAAACCAAACATAGAGGCGGCAATAAGGATTAAGATTTTCATAGTCGTAGATTTTAAAATGTTTAACTCCTTTTGTTTGAGACAAATATACTATACAGTACTATGCTATACAAAGTACTGTTGCAGCAATTACTACTATTTTATACCAACCCTTGGTTTTAATCCGTGAGCGGGCCAAAAAAACAGACAGAAGCTTAGCATTTTTTTTGCTGCAAAAGACCTAAAACTTTCAAATACCTTAGGGCTTGCCAAGTATACTTTGAGAGCAGACAAATCGCATACATTCAAAAAACGCGTATCTTCGGCCCAATTTTATACTTATGCAAAACACTTCTGAACCCATAACAGACGAAAAGCACAGCAAAAGTGGCTTTAAGCGCGAAATAACTTTGTTCGATGCCATCATGATTGTAACAGGCGGCATGATTGGCTCGGGCATTTTTATTGTGACGGCAGATATTTCCAGAACCGTTATAAGCCCCGGCTATATGCTGCTGGTGTGGGTTATATCAGGCTTCCTGACCATGGTAGGGGCCATTAGCTATGGTGAGCTCTCTTCCATGTTTCCAAATGTAGGCGGGCAATATGTGTACCTGAAGGAGGCTTACAACAAGATGGTAGCCTTTCTGTATGGCTGGACGCTGTTTTTAGTAATACAAACCGGTGTGATAGCTGCCGTAGGAGTGGCTTTTGCACGCTTTACCGGTGTGCTCATCCCCTGGTTCAGCGAAGACAACGTACTTTTGCAGGCTGGCAGCTTCCAGTTTACGTCGGTACAACTCTTAGCTATAGTTAGCATTATCTACCTAACCTATATCAACTCCAGGGGCGTGAAAAGCGGTAAGCTGATTCAGAACATCTTTGGGAGTACCAAACTTATCGCGCTATTCGGCCTTATACTTTTTGGCCTGTTATTTGGCGTAAACGATACAGCCATTGAGGCCAACTTCTCTGACTTCTGGGGACCAAGCGGTGCCGCTGCTGCTGTGCCTACAGGCATGGCGCTGGTATCAGCTTTAGGTATTGCCATGGTGGGTGCCCTGTTCTCTGCCGACTCCTGGAACAACATCGGCTTTTCCGGCGATGAAATCGTTAACCCCAAACGCACCATTGTGTTAAGCATGGTTATTGGGTCGGCCATTGTGATGGGTGTTTACCTGCTCATCAACTTAGTATACTTGCTGGTGCTGCCCATGCATGGCAACCCGCAGGCAACCACCGTATTTGGGCAAGGCATTACCTTCGCCAGCAACGACCGTGTGGCTACTGCTGTGGCTGAGGTGGTAGGTGGCTATCAGGCTACCATAGCCATTGCCATACTGATCATGATCTCTACGTTCGGGTGTAACAATGGAGCAATCTTATCCGGTGCTCGCGTTTACTATGCCATAGCCAAAGACGGGCTGTTTTTTGAGAAGATGGGAAAACTAAACAAGAACGGTGTTCCTGCAGCTGCGCTATGGTTACAATGTATATGGGCCTGTGTCCTTTGCCTTACCGGTACGTATGGCGACCTGCTTGATTATGTAGTGTTTGCGGTAATGCTGTTTTACATCCTGACTATTATTGGTGTGTTTGTGCTACGCATAAAACGTCCAGAGTTGCCTCGCCCTTACAAAGCATGGGGATATCCGCTCTTGCCTGCACTTTACGTACTTCTATCGTCAGCTATCTGCCTTATTCTACTCATCGATAAACCTAAATTTACCTGGCCTGGACTAATCATTGTGGCGATGGGCATTCCTGTTTTCTACCTCTTTGGGAGCAAGTTCAGGAAAATTAAAAGCTAAGATATACTTTGTGTAAGTCAAAAAAGCCCCCGGCGTTCGTCAAGGGCTTTTTGATTTACAACCCTTCACAAAGCCATAATTCATAACGCATAGCTGCTGCTCACGTAGTACAGTTCAACACACCAACGCAAAACAGAACTGTGCTATGAGCAACAATGAAGGTATACCTCCGGGGTGGAGTTATAACCCGGCAACCTGGGGCCAGCGCCTACCGATTATAGGGTTGGCAGTTATAGGCATGGCTATAGCATCTTACATGGCCTTGTTTCAACTAAACGTGTTTAGCACTGTTTGGGAGCCTTTCTTCGGAAACGACAGCCGCAAGATATTAACCTCGGCCACCTCCAAAATCTTGCCCATACCGGATGCAGCCTTGGGTGCCATAGGCTACTTAGCCGATGCTGTAACCGGTGCCATTGGCGGTAAGTTCAGGTGGCGCACCATGCCCTGGATTGTAATTATGTTTGGGCTGGCTGTGGGGCCGCTTGGCTTTATCAGTATACTTTTAGTGGTGCTGCAACCCGTAATTTATGACGCCTGGTGTACGCTTTGCCTCTGCTCTGCCCTTATCTCCGTGATCATGATTGGCCCTGCCATGGATGAGATGCTGGCAAGTATGCAATATATGAAGCGTGTGAAAGCTTCTAACGTTTCGTTGTGGAAGGCCTTTTGGGGCTATAAAGAAGTACAAGGTAAAGTTATTTAATTATGTGGGCACAAGTGATAAATGCCATACTTGGCATCTGGCTAATGGCAGCCTCAAGTGTACTCGGCTACACCAACGATAAAACCATCGCTGATAACGAGCATATTGTTGGCCCTGTAGTAGCAGCCTTTGCCATCATATCTTGGTGGGAAGCAACCCGCACTGTGCGCCTTTATAATGCTCCGCTGGGCCTATGGCTCCTGCTCGCCCCATGGATACTGGGCTATGAAAACAGCTTAGCAACCGGAAACAGTATGTTAGTAGGTGCGCTAATACTAGGGTTATCCTTTGTAAAGGGAAAGATAGAAGAATCTTACGGCGGCGGCTGGAGCTCTCTTTGGAAATCAGACACGCTACACGAGCAGGAAGCCCGCCGCACCCCTAGAACAGATATTGAAAAATAGTGTGTGCTGTTCCTTAAAAAGGCTTCGTCTCCTGTTGAGGATCAACTATACCTACGCCAGCTTATACTTATACTTATACTTATACTT
>NZ_JBHTLD010000238.1:0-1696 GCF_042678745.1 Pontibacter rugosus
ATTAGTATCACTAGCTAAGCACCAACACAAAACAGCTTAATTTATTACTTAATATTTATTTAATACTACTTTCAACTTTTAGCCAAAGAAGATGAATGCAATTTATTATTCACTCAGAAAGAGTGCAGGGATTACTTTGCCCACTTTATTGATCGCTTTGATGATCTTGGTGCTGTTCCCTTTTCAAAGCAGTGCCCAGACATATGCTGGACCAATCGTTATTTCTAAAGGCGGTACCTATACAGGAAACTGGGAGTCGCGTGACTCTAACATAGCCGCAGTAGAAATCACTACCTCTGAGCCCGTAGTAATTGTTAATTCAAACATCCGTAGTGCCGGACGTCTAATTCGCTTTACTGGTGCAGTTGCAAACATTACAGTTAGACACACCAATGGCTACGGTCTTACTCCTACTCCATGGAAAGACTACAAAAAGCCTCGTAACTTTTTAGCAGCGGATGAATTCAAAAATATCGTTGTAGAAAACTGTTACTTACAAAATGTGGCGGGTATAAACATAGGCGGTCGTTACCAAGGCAACGGATCTACAAGCGAAACAATCAAAATCCGTTATAACAAAGTTAAAAACATAGACGGTCGTATCTACGGAGGATGGGTTGCTGTTAACTTTGTTGGTTTTAATTTCCGCAACGCAATATCTCATGCTGAAGTAGCCTGGAACGAGGTTGTCAACGATCCAAACAACTCTGTGGTTGAAGATAACATCAACATGCACAACACTCGCGGCACTTCTAATTCAAAAATCAAAATCCACAATAACTACATTCAAGGTGCTTTTCCAATAGAAGCTGGTGCTTCTCATTACTCAGGAGGTGGTATCATTACAGATGGTGACGGAGACATTAGCATCTGTCCAGCCTATATCGAGGCCAACCACAACCAGATAGTTGGTTTAGGAAACTATGCAATGGGTATAGCAGGAGGAAATAACATCCACTACCATAACAACAGAGCCATTAATGCTGCTACGTTTCCTGATGGTTCTAGATATAAAATGAACACAACAGGTTTGTGGAGCAAAGACTACTACAAGCATAACACAACCTTCTCTAACATTGTTGAGAATAACACAGTGGGTGTTACTTGTTGGGGATATGTAAATAACCGCAACGACGTATCAGTAGCAGAAGCCTCTACGTTCAGAAATAACACCTTCCTTCCGTTTGTAGCTATTACAAAACAAATGGAAGCAGATGAGTATACAACCTGGAATCAAAAACTAAAGCAGAACGGAGTTGTGCTAGGCCCTAACGGTTCACCTGCCTCTGCTCCTGCTAACCAGGCCCCGTCTGTGGCAATTTCTTCTCCTACTGCTAATGCCGTATTTGTACAAGGCACTTCAGTTATGATAGAGGCAAATGCATCAGACAGTGATGGCACAATAACTAAGGTTGAGTTCTACAATGGTTCTGTTAAGTTAGGAGAAGACACAAACGCTCCTTACAGCTTCAGCTGGAACAACGTTAGCCCAGGAAGCTACAGCCTTACGGCAAAAGCTTTTGACAATTCAAGTGCCTCTAAAACATCATCTTCAGTAAGCATTACTGTAAAAGAGAACACACCAGCTCCTGCACCGGCTCCAGCACCTTCGCCAGCTCCAACTCCTGCTCCGACACCAGTGGCAACAGGCAAGATCACCCGTGAGTTCTGGGCATCAGTGGCAGGCGGCAACGTG
>NZ_JBHTLD010000238.1:1793-6608 GCF_042678745.1 Pontibacter rugosus
GAGCTCCTCCGAGGCACCGGCAAACAAGGCAAAGATCGCCTTCGTGAACGGCTACACCGCCTCCAGGGAGTGGGCCAAGTACGCATCCCAGAAGTCGGCAACCGTGAAGCTCGAGGCTGGAAAGCGCTACTACATCGAGGCACTCCACAAGGAGGACGGCGGCGGGGACAACCTGGCCGTGGCCTGGCAGCTGCCGAGCGGAGCAAAGGAAATGCCGATCGCAGGAAACAGACTCTCGCCGATAGGAAGCAGCACCGCCACTACCACTCCTGCACCTTCGCCAGCTCCAACTCCTGCTCCGACACCAGTGGCAACAGGCAAGATCACCCGTGAGTTCTGGGCATCAGTGGCAGGCGGCAACGTGGGAAGCATCCCGACGAACACCAAGCCGACCAGCACCACCGAGCTCTCCTCCTTCGAGGCGCCCAGCAACGTGGACAACAGCTACGGACAGCGCATCAGCGGCTTCATCACTGCGCCCGAGACGGGGCTCTACACCTTCTGGATCGCCGGGGACGACCACGCTGAGCTTTTCCTGAGCTCCTCCGAGGCACCGGCAAACAAGGCAAAGATCGCCTTCGTGAACGGCTACACCGCCTCCAGGGAGTGGGCCAAGTACGCATCCCAGAAGTCGGCAACCGTGAAGCTCGAGGCTGGAAAGCGCTACTACATCGAGGCTCTCCACAAGGAGGACGGCGGCGGGGACAACCTGGCCGTGGCCTGGCAGCTGCCGAGCGGTGCAAAGGAGATGCCGATAGCCGGTAACAGACTTTCTCCGATAGGAAGCACACAAACTTTTGCAGCCACTCAAACAGCAGCTGCTATGAGTTCTGAGCCATTCTTTGCTAAAGCAACTGCTTATCCGAACCCATTCCGTGATGTGGTAACGCTAAGCCTGGGTTCATCAGAAGTTGAGTTAACACAGGTAGCAGTATTAGATCAAACAGGACGTGTTGTATATACAATTGAGAAGCCGGAACTAGTAAACAATGAGCTAAGCATCAATTTGGCTGATCTAAAAACCGGACTTTATATCCTTAAATACACAGATGCGACTGGTAAGAGCAACAGCATAAAATTGATAAAAGAGTAAG
Source organism: Pontibacter rugosus (assembly GCF_042678745.1). Taxonomy (NCBI): domain Bacteria; kingdom Pseudomonadati; phylum Bacteroidota; class Cytophagia; order Cytophagales; family Hymenobacteraceae; genus Pontibacter; species Pontibacter rugosus. The sequence continues at coordinate 2,888 of NZ_JBHTLD010000238.1, forward strand.
CATTCCTGTAAAACAGAAAGGGCTGGCAAAATTGCCAGCCCTTTCTGTTTTACAGGAATGCTTACTCCTACTGTACAATTACTTTTCTGTTTAGCGTACGCTCTTTTGAGGTAAGCAATAAGTTGTAAAGGCCAGTAGATATAAACTGCTTAGGCTGAAGAGACAGACTCAAAGTACCATCTGGTTTAGCTGTAGCCTGCTGTTCCAGCACAACTTTACCTGTTATGTCCAGCAACTTAAGCGTAACTGTTTCCGCAGGCTGTAACTCGGATACAAAAACATTTATCTGGCTTGATGGAGTTGGATTAGGATAAACCTCGTAAACTCCTGCAAAAGTTTTGTTATCTGTTATACCAAGCGGAGTCAGTCCACAGTAATTTCCAGCTCCCGCATTATAAGTACCTGAAATAGCACTAACATCAAGAGCTCTATCATAAAGCTTCACCTCATCTACATCACCTTTATAGTGGTAACCATGGTTTAATTTCAAGTATCCTATATTCAAAGCCACTGGGCTTTCAAAGCTACTCTCGTAGTTATGGGTTTTCTTTTCAACCTCAACACCATCAACATACAGGAAGTTTTGGTTGGTAGCTTCATCTCGCACCACAACTATATAGTGCCACTGCCCATCATTGATCTTAGGACCTTTGCCACCAACAGCTGTACCAATGTGGTTTTTATCAAGCAAATTAAAGTTAGCGTAGCCTTCCGGCGTCATGCCAATCCACCAGTGCATGCTTGACTCTGTGGCATTACGCCCAACTATAACCATGTTATCAGCAGCTGTGGCATCTGTGCGTGTCCAGAAGCTAATTGTAAAGCTGTCGTCTTTTTTCCAGTTAAAGTTTGTGGCATCACTTACATCTACACCATTTGTCTCACCGTTAAAAGCCATCGCTCCATGGAACATACCCGTAGTCTCAGTTGGGCAGTCAGTACAACTTGCTGTAGCATTAGATGCAAAATCATCTATCACTCCGTTTTCTACCTTATCCATATGGACATAGTGTTTCAAGCCAGGCAAGCAATCATCAAGCTCTGCCACTTGTCCGTTTCCAACAGTAACCTGTACTGCTTCCGAAACTACGGAGTGGCCTTGCATATCTGTTGCCTTAGCAGTTATACTGTAAGATCCTGATTTAGCATTTTGCCAGTTAAACGTATAAGGAGCGGCTGTTGCAGTACCAAGAAGCGTTGCACCGTTAAAATACTCCACTTTTTCCCAGGCTCTATTAGAATCTGCAAAGTTCACCTTCAGCGCTATGGATGCACCAACATTATACTTAGGAGCCTCTGGAAGATCTAACGCTACTGCTGCAACAACGCCACCGCTACAATCCGGATAGATGTCTACAAAATCTGAGGCTGACAAGCCACCCGTGTCTGTAACCTTCAGGTGTACTCTGTAAAAGTATGTCTCTCCGTCACAGCCAATAGGCTGAATAGTAACTTCTGTTTCATGTTTTGTGTCTACAGGCTCCGGGTGAACGTGCGTGTTGTGGTGCATTACAAGCTGCCACTCATACTTTAGCTTAGCGTCAGCATCTTCATTATCTGTAACTTTAGCTCTTAAGTTATACTTAGGCAAGCCAACAAATGGATACTTTGTACCCTCCGCAGGACTTGTTATCTCCACCACAGGTGGCGTGTTATTCAATGTTATCGTTAAAGACTTTGTGGAGCTTAAACCCTTGGAGTCCGTAACTTTCAATACTACTTTATAAGTCTTCCCTATTTCCGCCGAAGTGAAAGTATGGGTTGGGTTTGCTGTTGTTGCTATAGCAGATCCGTCTCCAAAATCCCAGGCATACGTCAAGTTCTGCCCTTCGGCATCAGTAGATTTGCTGCCAGTAAACTTTACAACCAGCGGGCTCGCGCCATATAGTTTATCGGCTTCTGCTACTGCTTTCGGAGGTGTGTTATCACCATAATAAGCTATTTTATGCACCTTGGTAGCATAGTCGATATAGTATAAACCGCCAGTTACCGGGTTTGTAGCAAAAGCAGTTACCGTTGCTTCTTTATCGATAAAGTTTCTTATCGCTTTCGGACTGTTAGCATTATCAAAACTTGCGTTTTTGATCCAGCCTGCACCATAGTCGCCAAAGAAGTAAGTATTTCTGTATTCAGCCGGCAAGTCATTGCCGGTGTACCATATGCCTCCTGTTGAAGAACTTCCATAGAATGGCTTGCCCGTGACAGGAGAACCTGCCTCACCCACTCCTATCACAGCAGCTTCTTCGCCTTTAAATATGCCGGTTCTTGTAATAGCGTCAGGTATTTTACCATCTCGTATGATGTTATTCACCCAATCAAGTGCAGGTCTGGCGTGCACAAAAGTATACTTAGCTGCAATTGGGGTAGTATTATCGCACGGGTTCATGAAAACAGGATCTGAAGATTTCAGGGGCTGCTTCAGAAGGCTCTCGAACGTGAAGAACGGCTTACAATAGGGATTTGCTCCTGCTTCAGCAGTATATAAGGGATTGGGAGCAAAGGGATTCATTGTTTCTGTGCCCCTACCGTAGTAGAATTGCTGTTTTTCAAGACCTTCATACAAAGGCCACCCGAAGTTCATGCCCGGCTTATCAACAACATTTATCTCCTCCCAGTCCATCCAGCCTACATCGCCCACATATATAATACCAGGGAAACTGCCACTGCCTGTGCCAGGACGAATGGTAAAGCGAAAAGGGTTTCTTAAACCAAGCGCCCATACTTTAGATGCTGCAGACTTAGGGTTGCGTGCATCGTAAAAAGGGTTAGATGGAAGTCCGTTACCTGTAGCCGGATCTATGCGAAGAATTTTTCCATTATAAGACTCAACCTGTTGCGAACGGAATGCACCAACATCCTCTTTTTTTGAAATGATACCATCTGCAAGTGCCTGTGGTGTGTAAGAATCATTAGGATTGTTAGGATCAAATCCAGAGTCTAATGCTCCTGCAGTGGCGCCGTCTCCGGCAGAAATCAACAAAGAGCCATCTTCTCCGAAAGAAATTGAGCCGATCCCGTGCGAGACATAAAGTATTGGAATACCAGTAGCAGCAGTTTCTCCTAGCAGAATTTTTCGGCTACTAGCTTTAACAGAGGAGCCTCCATTCTGAAGATCTACCGTGTAGCGGGTTACCCTTCCGATAGTTGCTTCGTTCTGGCTTATCGCTGTAGGATTATACCCTCCTTTTCCAAAATTCATCAGGTGGTTTCTATCCACTACATATAACAGATAGATAAAGCCATTCTGATTAAAATTAGGATCTAAGGTAAAACCAAGCAAACCATGGTCTCCCCAATCACCAACCTCATCTGTAAGATCCAGCAATGGTTTCTCATGCCTTTCACCATCTTCTACTATCCATACTTTGCCGCCCTTTTCCCACACATACATGCGCTTACCGTCTTTAGAAAAAGTTAATCCAACAGCTGTATTCCACTCGCCTCCAATTGGCTCTACAACAAAGCCTGAAGGAGGTTGTGCCATCACAGTTTGGCTGCAAAACATGGCAAGCATAATCGCTAAAGCCATAGGCGAGAAAGCCAAGGTGGCTAGCTTTTTCCTGCTATGGCTGGTACAATAATGATACAGGGTTTTAATAAGAGTGTAAAATGTTTGCATAAGATCTGATTTTCCAAACGATTGCAGACAAGAGTATTATCACCAAGACGTGATAATACTCTTGTCTTTTAAGAATTCATTATTACTGAGATTAATAATGAA
>NZ_JBHTLD010000239.1:0-6552 GCF_042678745.1 Pontibacter rugosus
ATAGTAATTTGCAAGTTTTATTGTTTGCTATTACCGCAATGCTGTATTAAATAGGCGCGTGACTAGTGAAGTAGGGATAAAGAGCTAACATAACTATAGCCATGGCACATTTATCCATTTGCACCGTATACTGCCAAAAAATATGCCCATTGGTAAACAAACAGCAGCAAAGGATAGAAACACCTAATAACAGGCCGCTCCGGCAGTCTTTGAAAGAGTATGCGCGTGGTATAACAGGTGGTTTGCTTTTTAGCTTTCCGTTGCTATATACCATGGAGGTATGGTGGGCAGGCTTTAGCGCTAAACCACATGAGCTGCTGGCTCTAGTCTTTGTTACTTATGTGCTGCTGCTTGGCTATAACAGGTATGCAGGTATGCGGCCGGACGTAACCTGGCGAAGTGTCATGGTCGATTCGGTGGAGGAAATGGGTATAGGTTTAATATTGTCCTTTACTGTATTGCTCATGATTAACCGGATCGACTTTACTTCTATGTCAATAGACGAGGTTATGGGCAAAGTGATTATTGAGGCAATGGCTGTGTCAATTGGGGTATCTATCGGCACGGCTCAATTAGGTGAAGGTGGTGTGAGCGGAGATAGTGAGGAAGAAGGCGAAAGAGAGTTGGCAGAAAAAGACTTTGTTCCCTCTGAGTTGAGGTCGAAGGTGGCTGTAGCTGTGCTGTCGCTGTGTGGGGCTATCATTGTAGGCGGCAATATTGCCCCAACGGAAGAGATTATAATGTTGGCCCTACAGGCAACGCCAGTGCACATTTTCACAATGGCCTTGGCCTCTATCTTTTTAAGTATCATCATCGTTTATTTCAGCGACTTTAAAGGCGCAGCCAAAAATACCTCCGTCAGAGAACTTATTTTCCAGGTAACGTTTGATACCTCTATCAGTTATATCATGGCTTTGGTTGCCTCAGCGTTTTCGCTCTGGTTTTTCGGCAGGTTTGATGGTGTTAGCTGGTGGGTTGCCTTTTCCCAATGCATCACGTTAGGGTTGGTCGCTTCTCTGGGTGCATCAGCCGGGCGTCTGCTGATTAAGTAGCAAAACATGGATAGAAAACAACAGCAAAGTACAAACAGTATCAAAGACCAAAAGAACTGGTTAGAATGGACAATTTTTGGTTTTAGCCTGGTGCTTGTGCTGAGTATACTTTTATACCTTGTAGTTCAAGCTTATACCCATGGCCCAGTTACTCCTAAATTAATTGCTGATCATTATCTGGATGCATCTGAACACGCACCCAACCGCTACCGCATTGTGCTTCGGAATCTGGGTGGTGAAACAGCAGAACAGGTAAAATTAACAGTGCGATGTATACAAAATGATCGAGTGATGGAAGAAGCTGAACTAGAGTTTCCTTTTGCTCCGCAAGAGTCGCAGCGGGAGGGGTGGGTAAGCTTTAGAGGGAATCCAAACCCAGGGGATAGTATAGAAGTGCACGTAGTGAGTTACAAAAAGCCCTGAGGTGCTTTTTGTGTTTTAGTAAATAAAAAGGTGCTGCCGTGGCAGCACCTTTTTATTGCATGTTTTTTCTGTGTTTTATTAGGCTTCGGGCATGATGCGTACTACCAGGCCTTCCATGTCTTCTTTTAATCGTAGTTGGCAGGAAAGGCGGCTGTTGTCGCTTACAAGTGGCAATGTTTCCAGCATATAAGCTTCATCATCACTCATCTCAGGCAGCTCCCCGTGGCTTTCAAGCACTTCTACATGGCAGGTGGCACAAATAGCCATACCACCACACACAGCCTGCACCGGAAACTCGTTTGCTTTTAAAACTTCCATCACAGACAAATTCATGTCTAGTGGCGCTTCCAGTTCTATACGGTCACCGTTATCCTGTTCTACATAAATGGTTATAGCATCTTTCATTATTGTAGCTCCTGAATTCCGTTAACGGTAGTATATTTTAATACAAACTTTTTATCCGGGTATATAATGTTGTATGCACTTTGAGCCATCAAAGCAGACTCGTGGAAGCCACAAAGTATAAGCTTAAGCTTGCCAGGGTATGTGTTGATATCACCAATGGCATACACACCAGGGATGTTGGTAGAATAATCTTCTGTATTAACCTTAATGGCGTTTTTCTCAAGCTCCAATCCCCAGTTTTCCAGAGGGCCCAGCTTTGGCACAAGGCCAAACAGCGGTATAAAATAATCAACATCCACCAGGTGAGGCGTAGTATTGTCTACCATCACCGTTACCGCCTTCAATTCGCCTTCACCGTGTACTTCTGTGATATTAGACTTAAGTATAAGTTGGATCTTGCCTTCTTCAGCCAGTTTCAGAACCTTTTCTGCTGACTCAGGTGCTCCTCTAAAGGTAGTGCCACGGTGAACAAGCGTAATCTCTTTGCAGACATCAGCCAGGTAAATAGCCCAGTCTAAGGCAGAATCGCCACCACCGGCTAAAATTACGCGTTTATCACGGAAGTGCTCCGGGTCACGAACCATATAGGTTACGCCATAGCCCTCATACTTCTCCAGGTTTTCAATGGCCGGCTTACGAGGTTCAAAAGAACCGAGGCCGCCAGCAATTACTACTACTTTACAAGCAATCTCAGTACCGTCTACTGTACGAACAATAAATGAACCGTCCTCCTGCTTCTCCAGTTCTTCCACACGCTCGCCCAAGGTAAAGGTAGGGTGGAAGGGAGCTATCTGCTGCTCCAGGTTTTTAACCAGATCACCGGCTAAAACTTCAGGGAAGCCAGGAATGTCGTATATTGGTTTTTTAGGGTATATTTCAGAAAGCTGACCGCCAACGGCAGGCAGCGCATCTACTACGTGGCAACGCATCTTAAGCAGGCCAGCCTCAAATACGGCAAACAAACCTACCGGGCCAGCGCCCACAATGCATATATCCGTTGTTATTCTGTCCATCATTAATTTATAAGTTGCAATCAATATTTTAAAGTAAAGATAGTTGCCAATTGGCAGCTTGCATAGCTTTTTTATCTTTTATTGGGTACAGGAGTGCAATTTTCGCACCAGTTTATACTTGGTTTTGGCGCACAGTTTCCTGTAATCTAAGCGCATTGAATGCGGCATATCCTAGTTGGTCACTGTCGAAGTATACATACACATACAGCCCTTTCTGCTGCTATCTTTGGATCTGTTGTGCCCACCATTGCAAGGCACCTGCAGAGTAAGAGCCGGCATACTTGCCTTCAGGGCCATGCAGCCGAACGTAAATAAAATCAGCCGTTATGTGGAGTCGAGACTTGTGCGCATCCAGTTCATAAATGCATAAAGCCGCATTATGTTTACGGAGCAGTTCTAAAACTTCTTCTGTATACCAGCTGGTGTGCCGGAACTCATAGGTATACCCATAATAAGGTGGCAGCAGACCCAGAAAATCACACAGTCGCGCTACATTTAACTGCCATGCCGGCGGAAGTTGACAAAGCACGGGACCTAGTTTATGTTCCAGTGCATTGGCGTTGCTAAAGAATCTTGAAAGACCTTCCTGCGGGTCCTTCAGCTTTTTCATGTGGGTAATGTACCTGCTCGTTTTTACAGCAAAAATAAAGTCATCAGGTACTGCCTTACGCCAGTTGGAGAATGTTTCAGAAGTGGAAAGCTTATAGAAAGAGGTGTTGATCTCTACTGAGTGAAAGAACTGCGTATAATGCTTCGTGAAGTCCTTTTGATTTACACCCTCAGGATAAAAATTCCCCTTCCAATGCTTATAGGTCCAGCCTGAAGTTCCTATATGTATTTTTCATTTTACCCTTTTACCCAAACTTATACCAAAGCATTAGCTCCCCCTGCTAGGCGTAGAACACCTAGCAGGGGGAGCTAAAGAAGACTGTGGCGAAGGTCAGGATGTGTATCCCGAAACTTAAATAATACGGAAGTAATCTTGTAAATAGTCAGGTAGTATACTGTAAGAGCTATAAGTAGTTGTTTTTTTAGGGTAGAAACAGAAAAAATAGAAGTAAAAAGCAAAACCAGCCATCAATGTCGACGTTAAACAGGTATGCCACCCAATTAAATACTCAACTTAATTAAATTATCATGGATTCAAACTATCGAAAAGACCGAAAGGATTCGATCGGCAACAGAGATAATAGTATGAACAATAGATCGAATTCGGACAATCAGCATCAGGGAAATAACTGGAATCGCTCAAGCAATACCAGCTATGGCCGTGATAACGCCAGTATGCGTGGGAATGATTATTATGGACATCAGGATATAAAAAGCGACTATGGTCGTGGTAACTACAGCAACTCTACATACGGTGCCGGTGCGAAAGGAGACTTCAGCGGTGGTACCCGCTACGGTGAGGGCGGTAGCACGCATGGAGGTGGATCGGGCTACGGTCACTCCAGGTATGGATCTTCCGAAAAACAGGGAGGCTACAGTGGGCGTCGCCATAGCAACCAGTCTGAGAACGTGCGTAACGGCTATGGAGAGGTTACTGACTTTGGAAACCGCAATAACTATGGTCGCCAGGCAGGTAATCAAACGTATTCGGATTTTATTAACCACAACTATGGCAGCCGCAGCAATAGTGGTAACCGCTACAGAAGTGGCTATGATAACAGCATCGGAGACTATGGCAACACTGGCTATGGCTCTACCAGTTATAATAATCGTGACCGGGACCGTGAGCGAAGTGTATATGGCAACAGCAGTGAAGGTGCCCCATACAAATCTGCTTCACAAGGGCGTTTCAGCGAAAACGACGGCCGCAGGCGTTAATTTTTAGTTACTGTAAAAAAGGAAAAGGCTTGCCCCAAAGGCAAGCCTTTTCCTTTTTTGATAACCGTAGAGGCATAGCTCCGTTACTATAAGTATAGAATTTATGTTAAATTAAACTACAAACTACTATGGAACGAAACGAAAGAAACAGGTATTATCAAGGTGGATATGAAGATCGTATGGGGTATACCAACAACTCTTCAGACGACTACAGACGCAATGACGACTTTGGCCGTAACAACTACGACCCAAGGCAGAATGACCGCCGTTGGGTACAAGAGGCACGAGAAGATTTTAGGGAAAGAGGTGTTCAAAACAGGAACGATAACAGGTTCCAGAACTATCGCAACCGGGACTCCGATATGGAGCGAAACTACCGCAACAATACCCGTGGCCAGCAGGGAAGCTTAGGTGATTTGCGCCAGGGCTATGGTGTGTCTAGCTTCGAAGGCTCCTCCGACCGTTACGATTCAAGAATGAATGACATGCAGCGCAACCGTAATGCTATGAACAACCAGGGTTACGGCTCCGACAGGATGAGTGGCTACAGCGGCTCACGCTTTGGAGGCTCTAATTATAGCTCAGATGGCGGCTTTGGTGGCTCATCAGACTATAACTCTATGAGCGGAGGCAATGGCAGCATGGATGGCTATCCATCTACTTCCGGCTATGGCGGCGGGTATAGCAACTCTTCTATGCAGCAACGCTCTGGCAGAAACAACACAGACTTCGGTGGCAATAATGCTTATAATTCCAGCTATGGCCGTAATGACCGCGGTGGATACTATAACGACGATAGAAACCGCTAATTTGCTATAAATAACACAGTATAAAAGAGCACCTGCTTATAGCAGGTGCTCTTTTGCATGATGAGAGTAAGTAGAAGCAGTACTCTTTATATAACAGGCAGTTTTGATAAGTATACGGCAGAAAAACGTGTTAATGTCTCCCGTTAACAAGTATAAATTAGTGGAAGAGTAAAGGTAGGAAGAGTAACTACTGAATAATTAGCGTTGCTTAACTGCTGGTGGCATGTTAATTAAAATGTACAGGCATGTGTTGTGCTTCCTGATTCATAAAAGGATTAAAGAGCAGGCTGTATTGTTGCAAAGCCTATTGGAGTATACTTGAGTTTATATCTTATTCCAGTCATGAGCTAAGGGTAACGCAGTCTCATTCGCTACAGGTAAAATTGTATCTAACTGGTTTTTTACAAGTATGTTTTGTTGCTGAGGGTTAAGGTGTAATAAAGTGAGCTTGACGTTTCTTTCCTCAAGTACGTGTTGGTATAGCGCCAGACTGCCAAGTATACTTAAATCAACATCTGTCATAGCTTCACAATTTACCCATACCTCCCTAACCTCCTCTTTCAAAGCATCTTTTACCCGGTCCTTGATACGTACCAAGGTAGTGTTCGTCATGGGGCCATAGATAGTAATATAACAAGAGCCGTTATCAAAGTAATATTTGGTTTCCATAATGTTACGGCTGATGTTAAACTTAACTGTAGAAGTTTTACCTAAATATAAATTTGTAGAAGGTAGAAACAAAAAATACGGGTATTTGTTTTAGCTACTACTGGAGCTTCTTTACCAATAAGCCTATGATGCGAGTATCTGACTTTATAGGCAACAAATCAGAGCTCAATGACTTGGCAATTTAATTCAATTGCATATTCTCAGACTAGCTGCTTATCAATATTTGCTAGAGAGCATTATTTTAAAAGTTATCAATACTCGTAAACAAAATTAGAAAGTAATAGCCAATCTGGCTTCAGAGGTAAATACTTAAATGTGATAGTTTAAATACTGATTTTGCGCTTACCTTTTTAA
>NZ_JBHTLD010000240.1:0-6520 GCF_042678745.1 Pontibacter rugosus
ATTAGGTGTGAAGAAGTGTGGAAAGGTGCGTAAGAGAACGTGTGAAATGGATTGAACACGTTACACAGAAAACTATACAAGAAGAAAATCGATATATTTATTGCCTGATAAGGCAGACCCACAAACACAAAATTTAAAACATGCTTTTAAACGTAGACCTAACCTTACCCTTTCATGAACCAGTGTTAATCTTTACACTGGTACTCCTGATCATACTGGTAGTGCCGATAATTCTGACAAAATTCAGAATACCTAGTATAGTAGGTTTAATAGTAGCAGGAGTAGTGGTGGGACCAAATGGTCTGCACATACTGGAGAGAGATGCGAGTATCGTATTGTTTGGAACCGTAGGCTTATTGTATATCATGTTTCAGGCGGGGCTTGAAATAGATATGATAGACTTTAAGAAGTATAAGGTAAGGAGCCTTGTATTCGGAGCCCTAACATTTTTAATACCTATTTCTATAGGCACAATAGTGTTTCTATACATCCACGGATATGAAATAAAGCCAGCCATACTGCTTGCCAGTATGTTTGCACCACATACGCTGTTAGCCTATCCTATAGTAAGCAGGCTGGGCTTAAGCAAAAATGAGGCTGTAACATTAACGATAGGAGGAACACTGGTTACAGATACGGCAGTGCTGTTTGTACTGGCTATTATCATCAACTCCACACAAGGTGATACAAACCTTTGGTTCTGGGTACTGATGATTATAGAGATGATCATATTTGTGGTGGTGGTGCTTTGGCTGTTTCCAAAAATTGCGAAATGGATGTTTAAGCAGTTGGAAAGTGAGAAGGGTGCACAATTTATATTTGTACTGACGGTGATATTTGCTGCGGCATTTTTATCTGAGTTAGCCGGCATGGAAGCGATTATCGGAGCTTTCTTGGCGGGGCTAGCCTTAAACCCCCTCATCCCGCATACATCAGCATTAATGAATAGAATTGAGTTTGTAGGTAATAACATCTTCATACCGTTCTTCCTGATCAGCACTGGAATGCTGGTGGACCTGAAGGTGCTGTTCACGGATACAAATGCCATACTGATAGCAGGAACGATTGTAATACTTGCCCCACTAACAAAATATGCAGCTGCATACCTGACACAAAAGATATTTAAATTCAGCGTACTTCAGCGTAACCTGATTTTTGGATTGAGTAGTGCACATGCCGCCGCCACCCTAGCTGTAGTGCTGGCAGGGTATGAAATCGGCATAATAGGTGAAAGTGCATTAAACGGAGCAGTAGTATTGATACTGGTGTCAAGTATGATAAGCTCGTTTACAACAGAGAAAGTAGCGCGAAAACTGGCTATACTTGAAAGCAGAAGAAAGCCGGATATAAGCGAGAAACCAGACCGCATAATGGTACCTATCGGCAACCCTAAAACTATAGAGAGTCTTATTGATTTGTCTATTATGTTGCGGAATCCAGACCATAGCCAGCCAATATACCCGCTAGCGGTGGTAATAGATAACGAGCACGCAGAAGAAGAAATCTACAAGAAAAACAAAATGCTGCAGGAGGCAATTACGCATGCCTCTGCTACAGATAATGATGTGCAGCTGGTATCCAAAATTGATGTGAACGTGCCAAGCGGTATCATGCGGGCAATTAAAGAGCTGATGATAACAGAAGTGGTGCTAGGCTGGAACGGCAAAATAACCACACGAGATCGCATATTTGGAACCGTACTGGATAATTTGCTGGATAATACAGAGCAGATGGTTCTTGTTTGCAAAATAATTCAACCGCTGAATACAACAGGAAGGTTAATTGTGGTAGTACCAACCAATGCAGAATTAGAAAGAGGCTTAATGCGCTGGATCAGGAGCATTAAGTTGTTATCGACCCAGCTAGGTGCTAAAATAATTTTCCGAGGCCGCAGACGCACGTTGAACAAGCTTAAAGGGATAGTGAACGAGAGTAAGCCAACCGTAGAAGCTGATTACGTACCATATAACAACCTTAATGAGTTTACAACCACGAAGTCAGAAATAATGGATGATGACATGGTGATTGTGATATCAGCCAGGAAAGGAACCATATCGTATAACAGCAACCTCGACTATGTACCGCGTGTTTTATCAAGAGACTACAAAGAGAACAGCTTTATTGTGATATATCCCGAGCAGTACCCAGTATACCAAAGTGTGCCTGTAAAAGGCTTGCCTGTGAGCTATGACAAAGGGAGAGAGGACAATGAAATTTAACTATGACCTTGACTTCAAAAGCATAAACTTTAGAGAGAATCCAGAGCTGTATCGTGTAGGAAAGGGAGAGCAGGGAGTGCTGCTGGTAGAGCCGTACAAATCAGAAATACTGCCGCATTGGCGGTTTAAGACACCAGCGATAGCTACTGCATCATCAGAAAAAATTTATACCTTGTTTAAAGAATACCTGTCGCAGAACGATTTTGTAGGTGCTGATATGGCTCGTAAATTTCTGCAGATGGGCTATACACGCAGCAGGCGCTATGCAAACCACAAATCAGGCAAGAAATATGAGGGGCCAGTTCCGGATGATAAAAAGGGACAAAGCGGCGCGCACGGCAGGGCAGAACTTCCAAGAGAGCAAGATCCGGTTAAAGCGGAATCAGCCAGCATCTTTAAGTTGAAGTGGGAGCAGGCAAAGGAGAATGAAAAGTATAAAAGGCTGATGATAAACTTTAAAGAAAAGTATGAGCAGCCAGAATCTGAGTAAAAGATAAACCTACAAAAAAGTAAAACTCGTATCTTTGCATATATAAACTTTAACTGAAAAATGATCAATAAAGACATCAGGTTAGGCAAGGGGCTTGGCAAGATCAAGTTTGGCCTGACAATGGAAGAAGTAGAAGAATTGTTAGGGGAACCTGAAGAAGTAGAGGAATCTGATGAAGAGGATGAGTTCGAGCATCAGGCCTGGAATTATTGGGAAGAAGGCTATTCTTTATACTTCGATAAAGAAGATGATTATCGCCTGAGCTGTATCGAAACAGCTAACCGTGAGGTTCAGATTTGGGGTGATCGTGTATTCGAGATGAGCAGGGAGCAAGTTTTAAGATTGTTCGCTGACAACGATATCACAGATCATGAAGAGGAAGATGCAGAAACAGGAGAAACACGCATTTCGTTTGAGCGGGAAATGATCGATCTTTATTTTGATGAAGATCAATTAATAGCTATCAACTTCGGAGTGTTCATCAATGATGACCTGGAAGTAATGTGGCCAGAAAAATAAAGTAGGATAAACTACTCAGTATAATGAAATCCCCGGCCTTATAAAGCCGGGGATTTTTTTGTTGCATTGATAAGAGCCTTTCATGCTATCATTTTTGCAAGCGAAAGCAGGAGTTTGAAACAGGCTCGTGAGAGGAATAGCTAAAAGATAAGGAGGAGCAGTGGCTGTTAAAGCCTTTCAAAGTATAATTTAAATCCATACCACAACAAAAAAGCCCGACACATGTGCCGGGCTTTTAAGATATAGAACGAATATAAAAGCCTATTTAAAGAAGAAATTCATCAGCTCTTCTTGTATAACAGGGTTGATGGCAACTGCCAGAATAATAGATATAACTAAACCAATGGTAACTGAAAGTACGTCACGGCCAATCAGGTTGAAGGTTTTACCAAGTTTAGTTGATCCATCAGAGCGTAAGCGCATACCTAATTCTCTACCGGCAAGCAAGCCTACAAACACCCAGGTAGTACTCATTGGGATGTTGTTCAGCTCTTTGAAGTAATAAAGGATAATAGAGTAAACTAAGTCTATAATAGTGGCACTACGCACATCACGTACTTCAGATTTCTCGTTGATGATGTTCTGGATTTTCTCGCCACGCTTAAAAAACATAAAGCCTAAGCCGATGAAGATAAAGCCAGCAAAAGCCGTAAACTCCCACCCATTAAGCTGGCGGGGCAGGTAAACAGCAATGTTGGCAAGGTCCTGTGCTAACCAGGTGTGCCATAAAAAGCCACTGATTACCCACTGTGCAATAACCCAGGCTCCATGTGCTTCTCCTTTTACAAAGCGTTTGATAACTTTAGTAAGGAGGATGTAGATAAGGAAAGCAGCAACGAAGGCAGCCACATAACCCATTAAGCTTTTGCTAACCATACTGATGATGGCACCTGAACTTACTGTAAACACGCTAAGGAGCATGAAGGTAGTAGAAACAGGAATGCGGAATCGAGTTAACAGCAGCAATACAATAGGTGCGGCGAGCTGCAGATAAACAAAATTATCGATCGTTTGGTCGAATCCTTTAGAAGACAAGCGCTGGTAAGTTACGTCTCCATCGAAAGTAGCCCAGCTGTAGTAAACAGTACCTATAAAGATAGAGCCCATAAACAGCCACTGCCAATACCATTTCTTGTCTTCGTTAGAAACAATAAAAGTACCGATCGTCTGTATACTATCGTTAGCGATAGCAGAGTAGCCTGCAAAGGCAAACCCTACCCACATAGCAATAGAGGCGTACGGATAAACTAAACCGGCAAGAATAAGAGAGAAAGCAATAAAATACAGGAAGTTTTTCTCCTTGCGGATATAGATGTCAACCTGGCTGTATCGTTTCCTGAACTTGTATGGCTTAATGGGAGCCACATGTTTTTTGCCTTTTTTATTTTTGGCCATTTTTAAGAAGTTGGTAATGAATCAAAAAACGGTGCAAGTTAGTGCAAAAAGGAGTGAGGCTAGGTAAGCCAATGTTAAGAAATTGTTAACACAAGTAATAAAGCCCACTGAAGACGTGCCAGAGCTATTTTTATTGACCTAAGTAGAAAGTATAAGATGTTGTAGACGAGGGGAGGAAGCTAAAAACAGTATATTTACTGTGCATTATCATCCGTTAAAAATTATCTTTGCGCTATGGCGACACAAGAAAAAACACCTGTTGAAAACGCTCAACTGAAAGATATCATCTCGCACGCGAAGGAGTATGGCTTCATATTCCCGTCAAGCGAGATTTACGATGGCCTGCAAGCCGTGTACGACTACGGCCAGATGGGCGTAGAACTGAAGAACAACATAAAGAACCTGTGGTGGAAAAGTATGACGCAGCTGAACCAGAATGTAGTTGGTTTGGATGCGGCTATCTTTATGCACCCGCAGGTTTGGAAGGCATCGGGCCACGTGGATAGCTTCAACGACCCGATGATTGATAACAAAGACTCGAAGAAGCGCTACCGTGCCGATGTACTGATTGAGGAGAAAGCCGCGCAGTACGAGAAAGAAGGCGATGCAGCGAGAGGAAGTGCTTTAACTGCTGAGATGGGAAGGTTATTGGAGGCTGAAGACCTGGAAGGCGTACGTGAGCTGATCATCCGTGAAGATATCAAGTGCCCTGTTTCGGGTACTGCCAACTGGACAGAGGTTCGCCAGTTTAACCTGATGTTCTCTACGCAGATTGGTTCTGTGGCAGAGGATTCCCAGACAATTTACCTGCGCCCTGAAACAGCCCAGGGTATATTCGTGAACTTCCTGAACGTGCAGAAAACAGGCCGTATGAAAGTGCCTTTCGGTATTGCACAAATCGGTAAAGCCTTCCGTAACGAGATTGTGGCGCGTCAGTTCATCTTCCGTATGCGTGAATTTGAGCAAATGGAGATGCAGTTCTTTGTGCGCCCTGGCACGGAGATGGAATGGTATGAGCAGTGGAGAGATAACCGCCGCAAGTGGCACGAGGCAATCGGCGTTCCTACGGATAAGCTGCGTTTCCACAATCACGACAAACTAGCGCATTATGCAAACGCTGCTCTGGATATAGAGTTTGAATTCCCTTTTGGCTTTAAAGAGGTAGAAGGTATCCACTCCCGTACCGATTTCGACCTGACCCAGCACCAGGAGCTAAGCCGCAAGAAAATGCAGTACTTCGACAACGACCTGAACGAGGATGGCAAGCCGTATGGTAATTATGTGCCTTACGTAGTGGAAACATCCGTAGGAGCTGACCGTCTGTTCCTGATGGTGCTTTGCAGCGCTTACCAGGAAGAAGAGATCACTGAAGGAGAAAGCACCAAGAACAGAACGTTCCTGAAGCTGCACCCTGCCCTTGCTCCAGTTAAAGCCGCTATACTTCCCATCACAAAGAAAGACGGTTTGCCAGAGAAAGCAACAGAGATCTTCGAAGAGCTGAAGTATGATTTCAATATCATCTACGAAGAGCGCGACAGCATTGGTAAGCGTTACACGCGCCAGGACCTGATTGGTACCCCATTCTGTATCGCTGTAGATCACCAGACGCTGGAGGATAACACTGTAACCGTTCGTGACCGCGATACACGTGAGCAGGTGCGTATGCCAATCAGCGAGCTACATGGCTACATCAACAAAGCCGTTAGCTTCAAGAGTGTATTTGAGAAATTAGCTTAAGTATAGCTTATACTTCAAGCCAATATAGGAGGCAGCAGGGAATTAATCCTTGCTGCCTCTTTCTTTTAAGTATGTGCTTTAAAAATTAATTACTGTAAGTGCAATAGTTATGTTAAGTAAAAGTAGTGCTTAACTGTTAAAAATTACCTCGGAAACATAG
>NZ_JBHTLD010000241.1:0-6503 GCF_042678745.1 Pontibacter rugosus
GTTCCTTGATTTTCTTGGGCATTGGGCTATTTACTTATGCAATGCGTACTCCGCAAAAGAGAATTGTTTCGTTACTATTAGGGGCTTTTATAGTTTATTGTATAAGACCCCATATGTTTTTATTTTTAGGAGTTGGTGCTGTTTTAGGATTTTTTACTGGCCAGGAGAGAGTGCCTTTATATCAAAAGTTATTTGTCTATATAGCTTTTGCAGGTAGTTTAGCTTTAATGTATGATCAAATCTTAGCTGTTGCTAACATAGATGCCGAAAACCCATTTGAAAGTTTTGATGAATTTGCTGAAACACGGGCAGGTAATTTAGCAAAAGCCGGCTCTGGAGTAGACATGAATAGTTATTCATTACCAGTTAAACTATTTACTTTTTGGTTTAGACCGCTGTTTTTTGATGCTTCTGGTGCATTAGCATTGTATATATCTATTGAAAATCTTCTGTATCTGCTTTTAACTTGGAAATTGTTTGATAAAGACTTTATCGGTTTTTTCAAGAATTCATCATCAATGGTAAAAATGAGTTCAGTTATTTTTATCTCCTCATCTATTGCTCTGTCCTTTGTTATGGCTAATCTGGGAATTGTGATCCGACAGAAAAGTCAAGTGATGTACTTCCTGTTTTTCGTGATTATAGCTTTTATGGAGTACAAGCAACGTAAAAAGTTGAACATAGCTGAAGAAGGAAACATTGTTACCGAAGCACCACGCAAAAGATTACGAGTAGTATAATGCAAACCATACCTGTCTTTACCATTTCCCTAGATTTTGAATTGTACTGGGGTGTTTTCGATAAAGTTGACCTCGAAAGCCGCTACCAGTACTTTAGAAATACCCGCAACGTAATTCCTAAACTGTTAAGTCTGTTTGAGCAGGAGCAGGTGCATGTTACCTGGGCAACAGTAGGGATGCTATTTGCCAAAGACTGGTCAGATTGGAGCAGCATGGTGCCAGAACATCAACCTACATACTTGAATCCTCTCCTTTCTGCCTATAACCAGATTAATTTGCATGCGGAGAAGCAATTGCAGGATAATTTCTTTGCTCCAGAACTTGTTAAGCTGATAGCACAAACTCCTCATCAGGAATTAGCCACACATACGTTTAGCCACTACTATTGCAAAGAGCAGGGGCAAACAGTTGAGCAATTCCGGAGTGATTTACGTGCAGCCAAGCAGGTTGCTGAACAGGTGGGTGTTCCTATGCGTTCGCTTGTTTTTCCTCGTAATCAGTATAATCAGGATTATCTAAAAGTTTGCTTTGATGAAGGAATAACAAGTGTCCGATCTAATCCACAGGATTGGTTTTGGAAAGATACTGTGGAAGATAAACTGCTCAATAAGGTGTTTAGAACCGGAGATGGCTATTTTCCATTAGGAAAGCGTACTTCCTTTAACCTAACTTCGCTGTCAAAAACAGAAGGTTTACCTTTGTCTATTCCTGCCAGCCGCTTTTTAAGACCAGTAGGAAGCAAAGCTATACTTAATAACCTTCGGCTCAAGCGTATACTAAGTGAAATGACGGAGGCTGCTAAACGTAAGGAATGTTACCACCTGTGGTGGCATCCTCATAATTTTGGCAATTATCCTGAGCAAAGTATGGCTGATCTTCGTGTAATTATCAATCATTACAATAAATTGCAGGAGCAGTATGGTATGGTAAGTATGACCATGCAGGAGATTCAGGAGTATGTGAAGGAGGGGTAACTAGTGCTGCGCCAAAATAAAAATCAGAAATGATTAGTAAGAAGACTTCAACAGATTTGCTAATGACAATTACCAACTCAAAAGATTGAATTTGTCGAGCACTAGCCTAGTTCGGCTACTATATAAATGGGTAAGAGGTTGTTATGGTTTAAATTTTGGGGTTCATATATCTTAGTTTGTAATGTTGGTTAAATTTAAAGTTTCCGAATACACAGACTCAGATGAACAAGCTGGTAGTATAGGCGCGTTTCAGGATATCTTTTAAGCAAACTGCATGACAGGTGAGTTTTTCCAAAATTCCAGATAGGTCTCACCTTTCATCGAGATGACAAGTCTAAACACTCTGTAGGGTAAGCGTTTTTAATATGTGGTAACGTAGGCATAGGTTTAAAATAAGCGCTTCTAAATTCTTAAATTGCACATAATAATATCCTCCACTCTTTCCTTTTTTTAGGAGAGGCCAAGGGAGGGATTTAAATATGATTAAACTTATTCGCATCACCACAGTACCGCTCTCCCTGCAAAAGCTTATTACAGGACAGCTCCCGTATATGCGCTCTAAAGGTTTTGAGCCGATCATGGTTTCAGCTGATGGGCCAGAGGCGGTAATTGTGCAACAGGAGCAGGAAAGCACGCTGCACATTGTGCCAATGACCCGAAAGGTAACTCCTTTGCAGGACCTGAAGTCACTGTGGGCCTTCTATAAGCTTTGTAAAAAGCACAAGCCCCAGATCATTCATTCGCATACACCGAAGGCGGGTATCGTGGGGATGCTGGGGGGGAAGCTAGCCGGTGTACCTATTCGATTACACACAGTAGCAGGCCTGCCATTGATGGAGGCTTCAGGTACAAAACGTAAAGTGCTTGATGCTGTAGAAAAATTAACATACGCTTGTGCTACCAAAGTGTATCCAAACTCAACTGTACTCAAGAAGTTTATACTTGATAGTGGCTTTTGTGGGCCAGAAAAAGTAAAGGTAATCGGCAACGGCAGCAGCAATGGAATCAATACAGCGTTTTTTCAGGAAGAATCACTTGATTTTGCAAAGTTGCATGATATTAAAAACCACTTAGGATTAACACCCGGTGATTTTGTATTTGTTTTTATTGGCAGGCTTGTAAAAGATAAAGGTATTCAGGAATTAGTTGCTGCTTTCAAAACACTGCAGGCAAAGCATAACCACGTAAAACTATTACTGGTGGGGCCGCTGGAGCAGGACTTGGATCCGCTTCCGGTGGAGACGCTACAGGAAATCGAACATAACTCTTCCATACTTTCAGTAGGCTATCAAAATGATGTGCGCCCTTACCTGGCTATAAGTCATGCATTAGCATTTCCTTCTTATCGCGAAGGTTTCCCGAATGTGCCCATGCAGGCGGGCTGCTTTAACCTGCCAAGTATCGTAACCAATATAAATGGCTGCAACGAAATTGTTGTGGAGGAGATGAATGGCCTTATCGTACCTCCTAAAGATGCACCTGCGCTATTGCGAGCAATGGAACGATTAGTGGAGGACAAGGACTTATACTTGCATTTACAAGCGAACGCCCGTAGAATGATTGTAGAACGGTATGATCAGCAGCACTTTTGGGAGCTGTTGTATCAAGAATATCAAGAACACCTGAAAAAGCATGAACTGGCTATACCGTAATTTTCTTAAGCGCGCAATAGACTTTATCCTTAGTTTGATTGCTTTTACCCTACTGTTACCGGTTTTTGTTGTTGTAACGCTGTTGCTGGCAATTGCCAACAGTGGGAAACCTTTCTTTTTGCAGCGTCGACCTGGTAAACATGGCAAGATTTTCCGAGTGATCAAGTATAAAACCATGAACGATCAGAAGGATGCGCAGGGCAACCTGCTTCCTGATGAGGTACGCCTCACACCTGTTGGTGCCTTTGTTCGTAAAACTTCGCTTGATGAGGTGCCGCAGCTGCTAAATGTAATCAAAGGTGATATGTCGCTTATAGGGCCGAGGCCTTTGCTGGTGGAGTATCTCCCGCTTTACAACCAAGTACAACAGCGCCGCCACGAAGTAAAGCCTGGCATTACGGGCTGGGCTCAGGTAAATGGCCGCAACGCGATAAGCTGGGACCAAAAATTTAAGTATGATGTGTGGTACGTAGATAACATGTCGCCCATGCTGGATATTAAAATTATCTTCCTCACCATTCTGAAAATCTTCAAGTCTGAAGGTATCAGCGCGGAGGGAGTGGCTACAATGCCGAAGTTTCAGGGGAATGACCGGTGATATAAATGGTTTCAGTAAAGATGCATGATTTCATAAAGACACAACGCGACTTATCCGCGCAGCAGCCTGGCTATAAAACAAAGTGTGTAAGTATAAATAGCTTTCACTATAGAAAATCCTATTCATCCATACATCCTGTAAATCCTGATTCAGACAGCTAATAATTCAGGTCACGATCTGGACAAATTGTGACCTTTCTGAATAACAACTGTAACTTTAATTCCACTCATAACTCTAAACTACTCTAAATGTACCTATACGGAGCTAGCGGACATGCTAAAGTGATCATCGACATTCTGCAAGGCAAAGGCATAAGCATAGCAGGTTTATTTGATGATAACCCTGACCTGAAAGAGCTGAATGGGATATCGGTACTTGGTGCTTTAGCAAATGAGCAACAGCTGGAGGCCCCACTCATCATTAGTATCGGCAATAACAGCATCAGGGCCAAAATAGCAAAAGAGCTGGAAGTAGCGTATGGACAAGCTATTGATAAAACTGCTATCTTGTCGCCCTCAGCCACTGTTGATGAAGGTACTGTCGTGATGCAAGGGGCAGTTTTGCAGGCTGATGTTTCTGTAGGAAAACATGCTATTGTTAACACAGGAGCTAAGGTAGATCATGATTGTATGATAGGTGACTTTGCTCATGTCTCGCCGGGAGCCATACTTTGCGGTAATGTGTCAGTCGGTGAAGGTACCTGGATAGGTGCTGGTGCTGTAGTGATTCCCGGAGTAAAAATCGGAAAATGGTGTAAAGTTGGCGCTGGCGCTGTAGTTTTAAGAGATTTGCCAGATCATGTAGTGGCTGTAGGAAATCCGGCTAAGGTTATAAAAAAATGTTAATATGAACGATAAAATATGGCTCTCTTCGCCGCACATGGGCGATAACGAGTTCAACTTTGTAAAAGAGGCTTTTGATACAAACTGGATCGCACCACTTGGGCCAAATGTAGATGGTTTTGAACAAGATATAGCATCTTATTTGGGTGAGGATGTGCATGTGGCAGCACTTAGCTCAGGTACGGCTGCACTGCACCTTGCCTTGATTATACTTGGCGTAAAAGCTGGCGATGAGGTGATATGTCAAACCATGACTTTCTCTGCTTCTGCTAACCCAATCGCCTACCAAGGGGCAACACCGGTATTTGTAGACAGTGAAGAACAAACCTGGAATATGTCTCCGAAGTACCTGGAAGCGGCTATACTTGATCGGATAGAGAATGGCAAAAAGCCTAAAGCCATTATTGTGGTGCATCTGTATGGTATGCCGGCCCAAATGGACCGCATCATGGAGATTGCCGATAAGTATGAAATCCCGGTTGTAGAAGACGCGGCTGAAGCTTTAGGGTCTTCTTACAAAGGGCAGAAGCTGGGTACTTTTGGTGCGATGAGTATTCTTTCGTTTAACGGGAATAAAATCATTACGACTTCTGGCGGCGGAGCACTAGTGTCTAAAAATGAGGAATGGATCAAAACTTCTCGTTTTCTGGCTACACAGGCCAGAGATGCAGCCCCTCACTACCAGCACTCTCATATTGGCTATAACTACCGCATGAGCAACATCTGTGCAGGCATAGGGCGTGGACAAATGGAAGTGCTTTCGAAGAGAGTAGAAAAACGAAGAAGTAACCATGAGTACTATATGCAAATTTTCTCTTCATCCGACGCTGTAGCATTCTGTGATGAGCCAAGTGAAGATTACTATTCAAATAGATGGCTAAGTACTATTTTAGTTAATGCGGCTAACGGTGTTGATCGTGAAACTGTAAGGTTACATTTAGAAAAGGATAATATCGAATCGAGGCCGCTTTGGAAGCCGATGCACCTTCAGCCTGTTTTTGCAAATTCGCCATTCTACGGCGATGGAACAAGTGAGCGCTTATTTGAATCTGGCTTATGTCTGCCTTCCGGCTCTAACTTAACTAACGCGGATCTGGAAAGAGTGGTAACAAAGATGAAGGAAGTACTTTAACAGTTAGAAATTACTAAAACCAGTAAGCCTCAACTACAGCAATAGTTGAGGTTTACTGGTTTTAGTAAAAAAGGCTTATATAAAGAACCTGAGTTGTTAGATAATAGCGTACCGGAAATGGAGTTCATTTTAACTTCTCCGGGGCTAATCTTGTAGAGAAAAACAACTCCCTCTACATTGCCAGCATACTGCTTCATTTTTCGACTTAGAGCTTTTCATGGGGCTAGGTTTAAATACGTGGGTGCACGACACGTACCACGAAAGCTGAAAGCTTTAATCTTGCGGTAGTTTATTTTCCCCTACAAGATTAGCATTATAGGGATTAGGGGTAGGTTGAATTCAACGTTATAAATTAATTGCAACTTTGGTTAACCAATACATCTACTCATTAAGTTGAATTAATAAAATGTTGATGCTGTTGTAGCCCTTGAGCATATTTTAGAAGAGTACAATAATGCTATTTGTCTGAGCTGAAAAATAAGTAATATGTATGCAGTAGAATTTACTCATCAATATAACTAATGTTCAACTCTTTGCGTTCATATTCACATGCCGCAGAAGCAGA
>NZ_JBHTLD010000242.1:0-6451 GCF_042678745.1 Pontibacter rugosus
TCATATATCTATAGTACTTATACTAAATCACAAAAACATGAGCACCTTGAAAGTGAGGGTTGATCAGGAGAAGTTGGATAAAGCAGCTTATGTACTTAAGTGTGTGGCACACCCAGTTCGCATAAGCATTATCGATTTACTGGAACAGCGGGAGAGGCTTACAGTAAGTCAGCTACAAGAGGTACTAAGTATAGAACAGTCGCTTCTGTCTCATCACCTAACCAATATGCGCGACAAAGGCATTGTTAAAACGCAACGTGAAGGCAAAAACGTATATTACTCTCTTACTGACACTACCATCACAACTATTATTGAATGCATTAAAGGCTCCAAAGTATTTTAAGGTTTCTCTTGATGCCCACAGCATGTTTTTACTTAACTTGTAAACACTAACACCTAAAAATAGCCACTATGAAATTACTATCTATAGCTATACTTGCCACTGTTCTCTTTAGCTGTACAAGTACACAACCTTCAGCCAGTACCGAAGTAAAAAACATGAACCCGTATGAGTTCAGAGATCAGAACTTACATTCTAAAACTGTTTTAGTTGATGTACGAACACCAGAGGAATTTGCCACTGGTCATTTAGAAGGATCATTGAACGCGGACTTACGTGGCGGGGAGTTTGAGAAGGAGATGCAAAACTGGAACAAAGCTAAAACATACTACCTGTATTGTGCTTCAGGCAATAGAAGCAGCCAGGCTGCTGAACTAATGAAGCAAGCGGGTTTTAGAACAATCATAAATATAGGCGCCTACAAAGACTTAAAAGAGGCAGGGTTACCAACTGAAACAGGCAATCAGCAGTAGCCTGGTTCTACTCTTAGCGCTACTTACCCAGTTATAAATAATGCAAACCAGGAGCTAAAGCAATTTTACGTAGCGCATATAGTTGCATTTTTCAGGGGCCATCAAGTATAAAATTGATTAAAAGCAATAAAGCTACTTGCAACATGCCTACAACCTGATGTATCTTAGACCAGAATAGGAGAAGAAGCTCATGCGCGTACTACATACATCAGACTGGCACCTGGGCCAGCGCCTCGTAAACCTCGAACGTACCGAAGAACACCAACATTTCCTTAATTGGCTACTCCAGACAATTGAGCAGGAGAAGGTAGATGCATTGCTTATGTCTGGCGATGTGTTCGATAATGGTGCTCCCTCTAATACAGCCCTTAAACTTTATTATGATTTCCTGCGCCGTGTGTGTGCTACCTGCTGTCGCCATATTATCATAACCGGTGGCAACCACGACTCTGTGTCTACGCTAAATGCTCCAAAAGAACTGCTAGAGTGCTTTAACATTCATGTGATCGGGGGCGCATCCACTGACCCTCTGGATGAACTGATTGTACTGAAAGATGACCAGGGTGCTATAGAATTAGCGGTGTGTGCTGTTCCCTTCCTCCGAGATCGGGATATAAGGCTTTCCGTTTCAGGAGAAACCTTTGAGGAGCGGGAGCAGCGCATAAAAGAGGGCATAGCCGCACATTACGAAGCTTTTGTGCCGCATATTCAAGCCTATAAAACACAAGGAATACCTGTGGTAGCCATGGGGCACCTTTTTGCCGCAGGTGGTTCCGCATCAGAAAGCGAGAAGGATATTCATGTAGGTAACCTGGGCCAAATTGGAGCAGATCAGTTTCCAAAGGAGTTTAACTATGTGGCACTTGGGCACCTGCACCGCCCCCAGATGGTAAATAAAGCACACCACATCCGCTACTCCGGCTCCCCCATTCCGCTTAGCTTTAGCGAAGTGACTGACACAAAAGTCATTTTTATACTTGATTTTGCTGATGGAAAGCTGTCAGAGCTCCGTGAGCTGCAAGTGCCGTGCTGCCGCAAGCTTATCCGCTTTAAAGGCCCATTAGAGAAAGTAAAGCAACAGCTGTCTGTTTACGATAACAGCGCTTATACCTACACTGCCTGGGCAGAACTGCAACTAGAGCTGGATGCACCTCTCCCCGACCTCAACCAGCAACTGGAGGAAATCTTAAGCCTGAAGAAAGATCAACTACAATTACTCATTCATCGGCCACCTATCATACAAAGGGCTGCCGCTACGCTGGAACAGCAGGTGCAGGAAGAAGTTGACTTACTTACCTTACACGAAAAAGACGTTTTTCTAAAACGATGCGAAAGCGCCTATCCGGAAAGTGACCATACAGAATTGTTATCTACCTTCACAGAGCTACTTGAATTGATGGGGCAGGAAAAAGAGAGTTGATTACTTTTTTCTTTCGTAATCAGAATTGTTTGAGAAGACTGAGTTTTGCTGCACCACTACCTATACAAAAACCAGATACCCGGCCACTCCTTCAGGTAAACGCAAGTATAGGCAATGGCTTTATTCTTTCTTAACTCACCTGTAAACTTTTATCTTTATGATTCCATAGTACAAGCCCCATGAAAATCCTTTCCGTACGTTTCCAGAACCTTAACTCACTGAAAGGTGAGCATGAGATACGCTTTGACCAAAGCCCACTGGCAGAGGCAGGACTCTTTGCTATTACCGGGCCTACAGGTGCTGGCAAGACCACTATCCTGGATGCTATTACGGTTGGCCTGTACGGATTGGTGCACCGCCACAGCAATGACAAACCGCTGGAGCTCATGACGCGCCATACTGCTGAAAGCTATGCCGAGGTGGAGTTTGAGGCCAATGCAAAACGCTATCGCTCTAAATGGCACATTCGCAGAAGCCGTGGCAAAGTGGATGGTAATATCCAACCGGTACACATGGAGCTGTTTAGCTTTGAGGAAAACGCTTTATTTGACCTGAAGCCGAGCCAGGTACCCGACAAAGTAGCCGAGCTATGCGGCCTGGATTACGGACAGTTTCTACGCTCGGTAATGCTCTCTCAAGGTGATTTTGCACGCTTCCTGAAAGCCAACCCCAACGAGCGAAGCAGCCTGCTTGAGAAGATTACAGATACAGGAATCTACTCGCAGATTTCGCAGTTCGCTTTTGAAAAGGCCAAAGCAGAGCGGCAAAAACGTGAAGAACTGGAGCGACGCTTACAGGATACGCATCTTTTGCCGGAAGAGCAGCGGCAGGCTTATGAGCAAAGTATACTTGAACTGGCAAATCAGGAAAGCATTCTTCAAAAAGACATCGCAGCTCTACAGGAAAAGCTTCAGTGGTTGCAGACAATAGCCCACCTACAAGCAAAACAAGTACAGCACCAAGCAGCTTTACAAGTACAGGAACAAAAGCTGGAGAGCCTGAAACCGGACTTCCAAAAGCTTCAGCAGCATGAGCAAGCGCATAAGTTTGTTGGCGAGCTTGCAGAAATCCGGAGCGCCAATGGCAAAGTTACCGAAATGCAGGAGCAACTCCAGACACTGGAAAAAAGGCTTCCGATTTTAGAAACAGAAATGGCATTGGCTGGAAACTTAGCTACCGAGGCCAGCAAGGCGCATCACCAACAGGAAGAAAAGCTACACAAACTGGAGCCTCTCCTACTTCAGGTAGGCAAGCTTGACCACCAGCTCAGCAGCCTGCGGGAGGGGTACAGCAAAAGCAAGGCTGCCTATGTCTCTTTTGATGAAGTACTGAAGCAGGATCAACAGCTGCTTCAAACAAAGCAGCTGGAACTGGATAAGCTGACAAAAGAAGCTACAAGTATAAAAACCTGGCTAAAGCAGCAGGCAGGCCTGCAGGAATTAAGAACGGCCTTGCCTGATTTTAAAGCCACCTTACGAGAGCTACAGGAAGTAGGACTACGCCTGCAGCGCCTGCAGCAAGAGCAGCTTGATCTACAGCAGCAGCGCCAGCAGGAAGCACTGCAACTTGCTGCAATTGAGCAAAACCAGGCACAACAGCAGGCGCAACATGCCCAGCTTCAGAAGCAAAAGCAAGAACAGATAGCACAGCTTCAAGCTATACTGGCAGATAAGAGCCTGGAAGAGCTGGAGCAGACAGCACAGGCGCAACCTGCAATGGTGGCGAAGTATGAACGCCTGCTGGAATTAGCAGTTCAACACAACGCTCAGCAGCAAAAACTACAAAGTATAAACCTGCACCTGTCACAAAACGAACAACAGACAAAAGACCAAACACAGGAGCTACAGGCTTTACAGACAAAGCACAAGTTAGCAGCAGAACACCTGGAGGCACTCCAAAAATTGGTGCAGCTGCAACAGCAGATTCAGCAGTACGAGGAGGCACGCCATACGTTAATAAAAGATGAACCTTGTCCGCTTTGCGGAGCAACGCACCACCCTTTTATTGAGGACAACTACAAATCTGACCTTCCAGAGGAAGTACAGAAACGTGATAAGCAGCAAGCCCTTGTAAGAGAGTTGGAGCAAAGTATGAATCAATGCCAACTACTGTTAGGCGCTTTGCAACAACAGCAAAAGTTAGCGGCCACTACCAAAGCAGAACTAGAGGCAGAGGTGGAAAGGCTTATACATGGTTTTGGCCAGCTATCGGAAACACTCCTGCTGCGGATTCCGGTTATAGAAACTCAAAAGCTGGCAGAGCTGCTGGAGACACATCAGAACAAGACAGATGTGCTGCAACAGCAATTAGCAAAGGTACGCGCGCTCAGCAGAGAAGTAGAAAGTATAAATCTTTCTTTACAAAAGCTGAGGGAGGAACAGATGCAAGCACAAGGTAAGCATAACCAGCTACAGGCATCAGATAAGCTCCTGCAAAACCAGCTTCAAAAGTTACAATTACGCTTAGCAGATGAACAGCAGCAGCAGCAAGATCATGCCGAAATAGCTCAGTCTTTTGCCGCTACTTTTGGCCAGGAGTACAAACAAGATTCTCAACAACAGCTGCTGCAAACACTGGAGCAATTGGCTGCTACGTATGCACAAAAACAACAGGCGCTGGAGGACATGCGCGAGCAGTATGCTGCGCTACGAGAGCAGGTAAAAAGCCTGAGCGAGCGCGTGCAGGAAAAGACCAGTGAGCAACAGGAGCGCCAGCAGGCATTAAAAAATGAGCATGAGAAACTTACAAGGCTGAAGACAGAGCGACAGGCACTATTTGGCGACAAAGATCCGGAGCAGGAAAGAAAGCAGGCACAGCATGAGCTAAAAGCCAAAGCGAATCAGGCAGAAGAGGCTCGGGCACACCACCTAAAGAAACAACAGGAGTTGCAGGAGCTGCGTGCAAGGCGTACAGAATGCCACTCCAAACACCAACAGCACAAATTATTGCATGATGAATTGCAGAATGGTTTGTTGCGTGTGCTACAGCAAAAAGGCATTGAAACCATTGATGCCTTAAGTCAGATGCTACTGAAGCAAGACGAGGCAGACCGCCTTGCCAACTTGAAAGCACAGACAGAGAAGCACCTCACTGAAACCCGGAAATCGTTTAGCGATGTAAAGCAGGAAATGGCGCAGACACAGGAATTAGCTTTAACAAGCGAAGGTAAAGAGGGGCTGGCACTACAGCTACAAGAAAAGAATCAGCTGCAGCGGGAGCTAATTTCGCAGCGAGCCCGGCAGGAACAGCTGCTGGAGCAAGATACACGGCAACGGGAGAGAAACAAAGAATTGGCCGTACAGCTGCAGATACAACAACAGCTGTATCATCGCTGGTCACAGTTGTCAGACCTGATAGGCTCTTCTGACGGCAATAAATTCAGCCGTTTTGCACAGGGGCTTACATTGGCGAGGCTTGTAGAGCTGGCAAACCGGCACCTGCTTAAATTAAACGACCGCTATCGTATTCTCAAAAGTACAGAAGAAGACCTGGAACTACTGATCATAGACACCTACCAGGCTGAAGCGATTCGCCCTATGAATACGCTATCTGGGGGCGAAAGCTTTTTGGTGAGTCTGGCTTTAGCACTGGGCCTCTCCGACCTTGCCGGCCATCGTACGCAGATAAACTCTCTCTTTATAGATGAAGGATTCGGTACTTTAGACGCCGAGACCTTAGATGCAGCTATCTCTACTTTAGAAAACCTACAGGCTAGTGGCAAAATGATTGGCATTATTTCGCACGTAGAGGCACTAAAAGAGCGCATTAGTACCCAAATAAAAGTACAGCGGCAAGCAGGTGGAGTGAGTAAAGTAGAAGTTGTAGGCTGGTAGAGAGCTTTAAGCTAAACGACAACTTAATCCCTGCGGACTCACCTATGGCTTAGCACGCCCTCCTTTCAAAGTTACCCTATATGTTCTACTTTATGCCATAAACGCAGGTATGTAATGTATACAATATAGTTTTAGCTTATAAGCTGAACCTGTTATGCAAGTATAAACTGCCATTTAAGCACTCCATCAAATATGTTATAACACTATTTTATAATAAGTTAGAAATATTATGTGAAGATTTGGATTCGCGTTACATTTGCGGTTAAGGAATTTTCAGAAAATCTCTATCAAAACAGGTTTATCCTCAGTAGTGGAATTGTTAAAATTTAAATCTTAGAAACTTTGTGCATAAAGTACAGAATTAGACATTTTTATGAGCAGTATA
>NZ_JBHTLD010000243.1:0-6446 GCF_042678745.1 Pontibacter rugosus
GTGTACGCTTCCGATACAACATCTCCTGAGACACCTGTGCGCTTCCGTTACAAGTATAAATTGAGCTTGTGGAGAGGCCATGGTGCAGACAGCCCCCAATATTATAATTCTCCTATAGATTGTTTATCTTCGGTGCTCTATTAGAACAATCCTTTGCTATGGCCGCTGCAAAAAATGCCCGCGTTTTAATCGTGGATGACGAATCGGACGTACTGTTTGCCCTGAAAATGCTGCTTAAAACCGAGGTGAAACAGGTGGTAACAGAAAAGAACCCTGAAAACCTGCTAAGCCTGCTGGCTAAAGAGAAGTTCGACGCCATTTTCCTGGACATGAACTTCAAAAGTGCCTTGAACACGGGGAATGAAGGTATTTTCTGGCTGCGTAAAATCCTGGAGAAAGACAAAGAGGCCACTGTTATACTTATCACGGCTTATGGTGATGTAGAGCTTGCCGTGCGCTCGTTAAAAGAGGGTGCTGCTGACTTTATTGTAAAGCCATGGCACAACGATAAGCTACTGGAAACGCTGCACCATGCGCTGGAGGCAAAGCAACCCCAAAAAGCCGGTGCCGCCAACACATCAACCAAGAAAAACTCCAGCACCACCATACTTGGCGAATCTGATGCCATCAAAGAGGTGCTGTATAAGATTGAGAAGATAGCGCCAACCGAGGCAAACGTGCTTATACTTGGCGAAAACGGCACTGGCAAAGAGTTAGTAGCCCGCGCCCTGCATGAGAAATCTTTTAGAGGGAACAAACCTTTCGTGAGTGTAGATATGGGTGCCCTGACCGATAGTTTGTTTGAAAGCGAACTTTTTGGCTCTAAAAAGGGTGCCTTCACCGATGCCCGCGAAGACCGTGCAGGCAGATTTGAGGCTGCAAGCGGAGGCACTTTGTTTCTGGATGAGATTGGCAATATCTCACCGGGCATGCAGGCGAAGCTGCTCACAGTGCTGCAAAACCGCCAGGTAACACCGCTAGGCTCTAATACGCCTGTGCCTGTTGACATTCGCTTGATATCAGCAACCAACGAACCTATATACGAACTGGCTGCCCGTAACCAGTTTCGCAAAGACCTTATTTACCGCATCAACACGGTAGAAATTACGCTGCCACCGCTGCGCCAACGCACAGGTGATGTAGAATTGCTGGCGCGCCATTTTGCGGCTGTATATGCCCAGAAAAACCACAAACCTGTTCCTGAGTTTGCAGATGCCACCATGCAAAAACTAAAGCAGCACAGCTGGCCTGGCAATGTGCGGGAACTGCAACACGCCGTAGAGCGCGCCATTATACTTGCCGAAAGCAGCACACTGCAACCGCAGGACTTTAGCTTCTCAGCCATGGAGTTGGTTGCTGCTCCCACTTACGCCACGGCAGCTTCTGTACCGGAGAAGCCAGTGCCGCTTTTAGAGATGGAACGGGAAACCATCGTGAGAACCTTAGAGAAGAACAAAGGCAACATCTCCCGCACTGCCAAAGAACTGGGCCTTACCCGCACTGCCCTCTACCGCCGACTGAACAAGCATGATATTTAAGCGCCTCGAACTCGGGTTACTTGTCCGGTTTATACTTTTGCTGGGGATGATGTACCTCACCGTGCATTACCTGACGCAGTTTACCTGGCTGCAGGTAGGCTCTGGTATACTGGTGATGCTGGCGCAGGTGTGGGAACTGGCGCTTTATGTAACGCGCAGCAACAACGAGCTGGCAAAGTTTCTGCAAGCTGTAAAGCAGCGGGACTTTTCTCAGCGTTTCAATGAGCACACCACCAACAGCTCGCTTCGACAGCTGCATGTTGCTTTTAACCTTATCAACGATACGTATAAGCAGTTGCACATCGAGAAGGAAGCGCAGTTCCTGTACATGCAAACCATCCTCCAACTAATTGATACAGGCATTGTAGCCGTGGACGAAGAAAGCGGAGAGGTGGAGTGGGTGAACGACGCATTTAAAAAGATACTTGGTGTTCCTTACCTGAAAAGTATAGCAAGTCTGGAGATGCGCTACCCTGCGCTTTACACGGCTTTGACAAGTATAAAACCTGAACACAACCTGCTGTTGAAGTTAAAGCTTCCTGCTGGGCAGTCACAGTTGCTGCTCACGGCTACGGCTTTTACTATGCAACAACGGCCGCTGCTGTTGGTTGCTTTAAAAAACGTAAGCGCCACCGTGGATGCCACCGAAACAGAGGCCTGGCAAAAGCTGCTGCGCGTGATGACGCACGAGATCATGAACTCGGTGGCTCCCATTGCCTCGCTGGCTGATTCGCTGGGCCGCCACCTGCAGCACGAACGCGAAAAGCAGGAAAAGGAACCAGATGCAGCGCCAGACGCAGATCTGTTACAGGACACAGAAGAAGGAATCTCGATTATTAAGAAGCGAAGCGAAGGCTTGTTACGCTTTGCCCACTTCTACCGCAACCTGAACAAGTCTCAGCACCTATTGCTCACCACAGTATATGTGCAGGAGCTTTTTAATAGTATTGATGGCCTGATGCGTCCGCAGTTAAACGAGCAGGGTGTAGAACTGCTATGTAATGTATCGCCTCAGAACCTGCAACTAAGCGGAGATGTAAACCTGTTGGAGCAGGTACTCATCAACCTTATCCTGAATGCAAAAAAGGCAGTGCAGGAAAGGCCTCAACCCCAGATTATACTTGCCGCCTACGGAGAGAACAGCAAAACAATTATTGAAGTGCAAGACAATGGCAGCGGCATTCCCGAGGAGCTAATGGAGAGCATTTTTATTCCTTTCTTTACTTCTCATAAAGACGGCTCCGGTATTGGGCTGAGCCTTGCAAAGCATATCATGCTGCTGCACAAGGGAAGTATAGAAGTGGAAACAGAAGAAGGTGTAGGTACTGTTTTTAAGTTAACTTTTATTTAACTGGAGTGATGTAGTTCAGCTACTGCATCTCAGGTCCGAAAGCACGAACCTCTCTCTCCTACTGGTCAGGCTAAGGTTAAAGTTGTTTTTCTCCTGCCATAGGTCTGCACCTCAGCTTCTCCAGTATAGCAGAGGCGCCAGTTGCACGTGTACCCAGGACTTAAAGGCATTGTAAATGCTTTAGATAGCTCTAGCCACTTGTTAGTTCTCTACATTACAAGCCAATACCACAGGTATAAAAAAAGAGGAGGCCGCAGTTACCTGCAACCTCCTCTTTTATACTACTGAATCCAGCAGGTTATCTTACAGATACCTTTGTGGTTTTCACTTCATTGTCTGTGATCAGGCGCACCAGGTACATACCTCGTGTCATCTTGCCTCGGTTCAGTTCAATAGCGTGGTTTTCACCTATCGCGCTATCGCCTTCAGCTAACACGCTTACCAAGGAGCCTTTCATATCAATCAGCTCTACCCGATACTTGCCTCCTTGTGGAACGGCAAACTGGATGCTGGTTCTGCTATCTACCGGGTTAGGCACGGCTCTTAGCTCACCTCTGCCAAAGCCATTAGCTTCTAAAGCCACAGCCGCAGATGTGCTGGTAACAGACATGTCACAACTTCCTAATTTTGCCCCGTCTCTCAGAGCAAGCAAGGCTATTCCAGGTCTCACACATTGCGATTGTCCATCTTTGCAGATCATCACCATTGTGTTTCTGTCACCGCAGCGTATATCCACTACTTTGATTGTAACTGTGGCAGTTTTAGTACAGCCAAAGCTGTTCGTGCCAGTTACGGTAATGGTGTATTCACCGGCGGTTCTAGGTCTGAAAATTGGAGCGGCTACTTTGGTATTGTTTAAACCTTCTACAGCACTCCAGCTATAGCTATCGCTGCCACTAGCTTGCAGAATCACGCTTTGTGGTCCGAAGCCTAAGTAAATTACAGTAGGATCTCCTCCTGTAAAGATTTCGTTTGTAGGCTTCACAGTGATAGTTGGTGCATCACAAGCATAGATAAGCGGAAGGTCAAAGGCTTCTACCTGATCCGTTCTGCTGGTAGAAAGTCCCTGGCTTGCGCTAAAGCCTAAACCACGTCTTGCAAATACTCTCCAGATAAGCTCCTGGTTAGCGCCACCGTAGTTTTGCATATCAGCGGCAAGTATGGCATCGCGTGCATCTACAAAGCCTGGGCTGCATGGCTGTAGTTTCAAGCCGTCTATTACAAGCTGCATCGCCATGTTGTTACCGCCTTTGCCGTTGTATAAGTCTGCATCCCAGCCATACTTATCTACCATGGCCCATGTCATATCCCAAAGCATGGTTGCCCATACAAAACCTACGCCGTGCGGCTGTGATAGTGTTGTGTTGTTTGTAGCCGCGTAAGTATAGCTGTTCACACCAAAGTCTGTGCTATAAGGAGCAGGACGAATGCCTTGCCCTGTAGTTGGCTGGTTCTGGGCATAAGTACCGATTCCTCTTACGTCACCCGGCTTATCGCCTGGCTCCATTGTCAGCATCAGGCCAAACCAGTCGCTCCAGCCTTCGCCGGCCTGCTCTGCATTGCTTAAGCAGCCTGTGGCAGCAGGGCCACCAGTCAGGCGGTTTGAAATACCGTGTCCGTATTCGTGGGCGATGATACCGTTGTCAAAGTCTCCATCAACTTCAGGGCTTGAGCCGCTGTTTTTCAAGGCTACAGTTACTTCCTGCCCCTGATCAAGTACCGCTCTGATGATTTGGCCATCTTCCTGGCTGATCATTACGGCTGGTATGTTGATTTCCTCTGTTGGAGTTCCTCCCATCACAATAGGGCTGCCGGGTGCATTATTGATAACCAATACAGCGATAGCGCCTGCTGCCTGTGCAAACTGCACTTTATCTGCAAATGGGCAACCACCTCTGTACATCACGGCTATGTTTCCGGCTATTGCCTCTGCGTTTGCCAGCGCTGCGCAACCTTCCTGTCCATCGGCCACTACTAATTTGCCTGTTACAGGTGTAGGAGTAAGTGGTTTAGAGAAAGCTGCCTCCAGCACCGGATAGCTGCCTGCTATACTTTGCGGAGAAGTAACCCTGAACATTTCCTCATCAGCTTTGCCGCTCCACAGGTACATCTGCATGC
This sequence comes from Pontibacter rugosus, assembly GCF_042678745.1. Lineage (NCBI taxonomy): Bacteria > Pseudomonadati > Bacteroidota > Cytophagia > Cytophagales > Hymenobacteraceae > Pontibacter > Pontibacter rugosus. Next base: position 5,008 of record NZ_JBHTLD010000243.1, read on the forward strand.
GTGGCCTTTGTCCGTCTCTTGGTGTAGAGAAGTTTGCGTTGTTACGTGTTGCAGTGATATTTCTGCTATCCTGCGCCTCTGCTCTTACATCATCTCCGCCAAGGCCGCCTCTGTCGTAGTTGTTTACCTGAAAGTTGCCGCTTAGTTCATCAAAGCCATACTTGTACCACACATCATGCATGATGTTGTTCATGTAAAACAAGTTGGTGATAGCTGCATCGCGGTACTCAACAGGCTGCTTTGTAAAGTCTATTGGAAAGTCGAACAGCAACTCCGGGCCACCATCCGGACTATAGTTTATAGCACCGTTGTTATTGTTATTCGGGTCTTCGTAGGCGTGCACGTTATTACCACGGGTAATAGTATACTCTACACTTGGCGTGGATAGTGTGGTATGCCAGCCATAAGGCGAGGCAACTTCGTCTGCTGCGCTTGTGCTTACATATACACGTGGGCCATGGCTTGGGCTTTCAGTAGGTATGGCAAATACTTTGTAAGCGTTAGAAGTAGGGGCTGCTGGCATAGCAGCAACTGAGTTATAGGGCGCCGGAGCAGGTCGTGGGGCAAGCACATGCTTTTTACCGCGCGTTAGGGCTACTCCTTCTGGACCATGGTTATCAAACTCGCAATGGGTTACCATGTTGTCTTTGTCAAGCACGGTACCGGTGCTGGCATCTACGCGCACATTCCACCAGTTAAGGGCATCCAGTTCGTAAATAGTTACTTCCCACGCCAGTTTCAGGCTGCCGTCTTCCATTGGCTGGTACACCAGTCTGGCAGGGATAGGATCAAGGGAGATACCGCCATTGCTTAGCACTACTTCTCTGTTACTTTGGTTTCCTCTAGACTGCACTGTAAGCGGACCCGAAACAGAAAGATTCAGGTGCTTGGCTGCTGCCATCACAGCCGATTCAGGGCTTAAGCCTGGCTCAGTGGTCTTTACTTTTCTTTCGAGGGCTTTCTGAAAGCGGTTACCTACACTAACTACCTTGTTATCTTTGGTCATGTTAACGTTGGTAATGGCGCCGTGCACCTCAATGCCTTCGTGCATTTGCTGAAGGTAAATATGCTTCATACCGTTGTGCCTGGTGATGCTTTCATTGGTGACAGCCAGCTCAGATATGTCGGATTCAGTAATTTCAAGCTTTTGCTTATTTTGCTTCAGGTGCTCCAGAACCACTGCTGGTACGCGCTTGGTACCGGGCCGGCCTTGGCTGTATGCCATCTGGCAATTCAGCAGCAACACCAGCACAAGTGTTAGCTGCCACATAGTTTGTAAAGGTTTTTTCATGGGAGATTTAGGTTAACGGGGTTAGTATTAAATGTGAATATGATAATAATATTTTTAAAAATGTAATTTATCTTATAATATTTTTATTTCAATTTTATTTTATACTTCCCGTTTAACCAACACCTTAATCACACAACCAACATCAAGC